>WRNL01000022.1 GCA_009776625.1 Methanomassiliicoccaceae archaeon
GACGACCGGATTCGAACCGGTGAACTCCTACGAGAATGGATCTTGAGTCCATCGCCTTTGACCAGGCTTGGCAACATCGGCCTGTTTGAACGGTAGATGCGGATGGTAGATAAACCTTTACGGGAGGGTGGTCACTTCCGCCCTCTCGCCCGCTATGTAGAAGGTGTGCTCGTGCTGCGAGACCATCCCCTTCCTCGCCTCGATGAACTGGGGGTAGCCCGTGAGCACCCCGTGCCTGATGAGGGTCCTCACGTGTCTCTCCGCGTCGGGGAAGTCGCAGCTCCTGGCGCAGAAGGGGAACGTCTTGAACTCCCCTTTGGCGTAGTCGAAGAACTCCTGCGCCTTCGGGTCCGCCAGCTTCCTCTCCCTTTGTATCCTCACGATGTTGCCGAGCGGGCCGTTCAGCACTATCCCCTCCCCGTTGGTGGCGAAGGGCTCGATGGCGACAACCATGCCGGACGTCAGCTTGTCGGAGTCCCCGTTGTGGTAGTTGGGTATCGACACGCCGGCATGCAGGTTGTACGGCTTTATCTCGTGCCCGCACAGGTTCCTGATGGGCTTGAAGCCGCCCTGGTGCATGCACATCTCGACCACCCTGCCTATCTCGCAGATGGGCGTCCCCGCGCCGACTATCTCCGCGACTGTGTCCCTCGCGCGCTTCGACGCCTCGATCAGGGCGGTGTGCCTCTTCGTGCCGACCTCCACTGTTCCAGCGGTGTCCCCCACGAACCCGCCCACCTCGGCGCCGCAGTCCACCTTGACCACGTCCCCCGCCTCGAACACGCTCTTGTCGTTGACGCTGGGGGTGTAGTGCGCGGCGATCTCGTTGACGCTTATGTTGCACGGGAACGCGAGGCCGCACCCTTTCCCCCTGATGTAGCCCTCGACCTCCTGGGCGACGTCGTACAGCTTAACGCCCTCCCTCACCATGTCCATCCCCAAAGACCTCGCGGCGGCGGCCGTCTCCCCGGCCTTCCTCAGCATGGAGAGCTCCTCTGCGGTCAGCATTGTAGGGCACCCTCTATGTCCTTGATCGTTATAGCCCCCTGCCTGACGATCTCGACCTCCCCGTTCATTATCCACACGATGGTCGACGGCTTCTTAAGCCTGCTCGGCCCGGAATCGATGTAGAGGCTCACGGAGTCCCCGAGGTCCCTGACGGCGGAGCCGATGTCCGTGGCGTCCGGGTGGGAGTGGAGGTTCGCAGACGTGGCTACAATCGGCCCCGCCCTCTTTATGATCTCCATCGCCGCCGGGTGGTCCGGCATCCTGACCCCGACCTTCTTGGACATGGACGTGACCATGTCCGGCACGTCGGGCCTCTTCTCTATTATGATTGTCAGCGGCCCCGGCAGGAACGCCTTGGCCAGCTTGTCCGCGTTCTCGTCCAGGACGGCCACCCTCTCCAGCATCCTCCTGTCGCTGACGGCGACGGACAGCGCCATGTCGAAGGGCCTCCTCTTCGCCACGTAGAGGTTCTTCACCGCGACCTCGTTGAATATGTCGGCGCCTATCCCGTAGACCGTCTCGGTGGGGTACACTATGAGGTTCCCGGCGGCGAGCTCCTCGGCGGCCTCGTACGCCGCGCTCTCGAAACAATCCCCCTGCACGCCCCCTTCTTCGCATTTTATTATCCTCATACGGACACCCCCATCATCGCCAGGCCCGCCCTGACGGCCCTGTTGCCGTCGGCGGCGACCCCCATGTGGCCGGGGTACAGCGTCCCTATGTCCATGCCGCTCAGCCTCCTCAGGGAGCGGACCAGCTCCTCAGCCGACCCGGAGGGGAAGTCCGTCCTGCCGACGCCCTGACCGAACACCGTGTCGCCGGAGAACAGGGAACGGGTGGCCTCGTCGTACAGGCATATCCCCCCGCTCGTGTGACCCGGCGTGTCCACCACACGCAGCCTGTGCTCCCCGAGGTCTATCAGGTCCCCGTCCGTCAGCCCCGTGACCTCGACGGGATCCGTCCCGCCGAACATGTAGGACAGGGTGTAAAGGGGGTCCCCCGCCTCTATGTACGGCGCGTCGCCCGCGCCTGCGAGCGCCTCTGCGCCGAACTCGACCACGATGTCGCTCAGGCCTCCCGTGTGGTCGGCGTGGAAATGGGTGAGTATGACCATGTCCAGGCCCCTCCCTTTCAACGCGGCCCTCAGCCTCGCGATGTTCTCCGCGCTCTCATACCTGACGCCTGCGTCGATGAGGGCGGTCCTGCTACCGGCGACGAGGTACATGTTCGAGCCGTGCGACGAGCCTGAATCGATCCTGTGAACGACCATGGGAAAACGGAGATAATAGGGATATTTAACATTGCTTATAGAACAGTCGGGCCGCCATTCGTATGGGGGAATGCGGCTATGCCTATGCGGCAGATGTGACGTGTCAGTCCCTGAGGCACCCGATCGGCACCACATAGACGCCGTCCTGGCGACGGTACGCATGGCTCGAGCCGGTGAGCACCATGAGGAACCTCGGCTCTTTTATAAGATCGGTGTCGACGTTCCGAGCCAGTTTGAGCAGGTTCCCTGCAGCCTCGTCGATCATGTTGCCCCCGAGCTTCACCTCGGCCGCGCCCCATTCGCCGTTCCTCAGATGGACAACCGCGTCAGCCTCGAGGCCGGAGCTGTCACGGTACTGGTTGATGCTCCCCCCGATCCTGTCCGCATACACCCTCAGGTCGCGTATGCAGAGGCTCTCGAACAGCAAGCCGAACGTGTTCAGGTCGCCGATCAGGTCAGCGGGTGAGGCCCCGAGCGCCGCCGCTGCGATGGAAGGGTCGGCGAACTGGCGTTTGTCTGCCGTCCTGATCACCGCCTTTGAGCGTAGCTTAGGGCTCCATGCCGGCAGGTCATCTATGACGAACAGCTTACGGAAGGCGTTGGAGTATGAGTTAAGCGTCTTGTCGTCGAGCGTGACATCGGTGGCCGAAACGTCCTTCTGGATGGTCGTGTTCGATGCGAACGACGATATCTGCCTGGCATACGACCTAAGTATCCTCCGCGCCCTGTCCGGGTTCCTCCTTATCCCGTCCACGTCGGTGACGTCCGTCTCGGTGAGCGATATGAAGTAGTTCTCTGCAGTCAGGAGCGCGGTCTCGTCGTCGTCGCCGACCGCCTCTGGCCATCCTCCCCTGCAGACGAGGTGGGCGATGCGATTGAACGTCACACGGGAGTCGCCAGATATCGATTGGGGGCCGCCGAACAGCCCCCCGAGGGACACCTCCCCAGTGGATTCACGGGACTCGTATAGCGACATCGGGCGCATGGTGACTCTTGCTATCCTGCCTGTGCCGGAATGACGCCCCGCGTCGTCCTTCGGTTTCGCAGAGCCGGTGAGGATGTATTTCCCGCGCCCCCCGTTGGCATCGATGTCCCACCTTATCTGGTCCCACAGTTCGGGGAGCTTCTGCCACTCGTCGAAAAGGATGGGGCGCTCGCCCCTCAGGAGGTTCTCCTCCTCCGTGGCCAGGTACGTTCGGTATAGCTCCAAGACGCTGGCGCGTTGCAGCTCGACCACGGTCTTGGAGAAACGTTTCGCCGTCGTGGATTTCCCGCACCATTTTGGCCCCTCCATCAAGACGCATCCTGCCGCCTTGAGTTGTTTCTCAAGCCTGTCCTCTATCATCCGCGGCATGTATTCCTTCATTCTCGACCCCTTGCAACGTGTTGTCCGTGACCCCTCGGATCCCTACATGACAAGATGTGTTCTTCATTATTAAAATATTCCGAAGAATGTTGATGAAATAATCCGAAGAATGTTGATGAAATAATCCGAAAAATGTTGATGAAATAATCCGAAGAATGTTGAATTTTGATTCGGGAATGAACGAACCGTCAATTATCCAGGTGGGTGCGCACCCCCATCATGCGGCATGCCAAGGGCTGTCATATGGCGGCCGTTCGGACACGGGTGTGAAAAAGATGAAGGAAGGGGGCGGAGCCCCCGTTTGACCGTAAAGCGTTTACTCCCTCCTCAGTCCTTGAGGTAGTCGTACCTTATGCTCACCAGGGCCAGTGCCAGGGTTATGACCGTCAGGGCGGCCATCACTATGCTCCACTCGTCGTACGGCACGTACGTCCCCCCGAACCCTTGCGTCAGGAAGAACAGGACCAGCGATATCAGGGCGACGAACACCGCGCCGAACCTCAGCGCCTTGCCCGTGCCCGTCCCGTCGTAGTTCCTGTTGTACGCCACGGTGAGCGCCACTATGCCGATCACGATTGCCAGGATCGCGAATATCAGGTTCGCTATGGCGAGGTCGCCTATGCCGAACCCGGACGTGCTCCCGAAGTGCGCCGTGACCGACATGTCCGCCGCGCCGTCCGACATGACGACTGTCTGCGGGTTCGTGCCGGAGGCGTCCCCGCTCCAGTGGTCGAAGTAGCTGTACCCTTTCGGCGCCGCGCTCAGCACGTACTCGGCCCCGTTGAACAGCGGGAGGGGGGACGTGTAGCTGGTGAAGGTCGACCCCCCGTCGGCGCTGTACATCACGCCGCCGTTGCCGCTGACCCCCACTGTCAGGAACGCGGTGGGCGTCCTGGGGGGCGCGTTGCTCGCGAAGGCCTCTATGCTGTGGTCGCCGCGGATGTTGCTGAACGTGTACACGCCGCCCTGCCCGCTCGCCGCCTGGCCGTCCACCAGCAGCGTCGGGGTGTACCCGGCCGATGCGTAGTAGCTGAACCTCAGCGTGTCGCCCTGCATTGCGCGCACCATCCCCTGGGGGGATATGGACGCGTTCTCGTACGCAGTCGCGAACACAGTGTGCCAGGTCACCGGCGCCGACTGCCATCCGGCGGTCAGGGTGACGTCGTCGTACAGCCTGTCCGTGAAGGATAGCCTGTTGCCGCCGTCGTGCCATCCCGCGAAGTACATGCTCCCGCGGGCCGGCTCCCTTGCGCCTATTGCGCCCAGCATCGTCCCCGACACCACGTCGTTGAACACCTGCTGCTGGGGGGTCCCGCCCGCCGCGTCGAACGTCACGGTGATGAACTTGACGGCCACGAAGTCCTGGCTGTCGCGTATCCTGTACGTTGCCGGGTTCAGCGGCGAGGTCGGCGTGAACAGATCGGACCAGCCGGGGGCCTGCGGTGCCGTCGCGCCGAGATGCTCCCCCGTCTCCACGTAGTCCGCCTTCAGCAGGGTGCCGTCGGTGTCGTAGAACCTCGCCCTCTCCTTCCATGTGGCGAAGAGGGCGGCGGAATCGTCGAATGTGCTGAACATGCCCATCAGCGAGTCCGTCGGGGCCATCCTCGTGCCGGTGAAGGGGTCGAGCCAGCCGTCGAACACAGAGTAGTACGGGACCCAAGCGTTCGCAGAGGGGTCGTACCTGTCGATCAGCTTCTCGACGCGCACGTTATGTGTCAGGCCGTTGCCGTCGGTGTAGGCTATATCGACGCCCGTCACGCCGCCCCCGTACTCGGGGTCGGTCGTCAGGCTGTAGATGAAGCTGGGCCCGACGTCCTCGTCCCATTGCATGTCCAGCAGCGGGGTCATCGACACCCCGTCGTATATCTTGACCGACACCAGCCATTTGGCGGTGAACAGGATATCCGACACGGGCGTCACGGCGCCCCCCGCGTTCCACACGGTGGAGCCGTCGTCCCACCCTTTGAACGTCAGCCTGCCTTTGGCCGGCTTCTCGGGCAGGGCTATGCCCTGCCCCTCGATGACCAGCATGTCGGGTATGGAGGACGGCGTGCCGCCGTTGGTGTCGAAGCCCACCGTGAACCCGTACCCCGCCGTCAGGGTGAGGTCGGAGGCTATCCTGTCGGCGAGCCCGTACGCCACATCCCCGGCGGCGAACAGCCCGTCCGGCACGCCGCCCTCGACGAACCATGAGACGAACATCTTCCCCGGCGCAGCGGGATCCACTGTTATGAACTGCCTTATCGTCGTGCCCTCCGGCATCTCGAAGTAGTCGTCGTTGGTGCCGAGGATGCCGTCGGGGCCTGGATCCTGCGTTATCCTGGCCCCGTCCACGACCAGCTGCATGCCGTCCGTGGCGTACTGTTCCAGGTCGTAGAACGATACGGTGACCAGCCATGCCGCCGTCAGCGTCATGGGCCTGACCACGGGCTCGGCGGGGTCGGGGGCGTCGACCCTGGGAAGGGTGTACAGCTTGCCCGCCTGGAGGTCGAACCACCCCATGAATGTCACCCCGACCCTTGCGGGCATGGGGGTGAACCTCGGGCCGGAGTCCGGGAGCGGCAGGTTGGCCCGCAGGTACTTCGAGGGGATGGGCGTCGCGGGCAGGAACCCGCAGTCGAACCCGACCTCGACAACGTGCTCGTAGTCCAGGCAGACGTTCTTCGTGACGGCGAGAGAGGCCGCGTCAGGGTTGACGATGGCCGACCCGTCGGTGTAGTCGAAGCCCGTCCTGTAGTACGGGGCCCCTATGTCCTCGTACCCGGAGACGCCGTCCTGGTCGAACCACCCTATGAATATCCATCCGGCCCTCGTCGGGTCGCCCGTGAACGGGTCGAGGTCCTCCATCAGGTCCGCCAGCTTGGAACCCTCGAGAAGGTACTTCGTCTGGCTGGAGAAGAACCCTGTCCCCGCAGGGGTGATGTTGAACGTCACGTCCGCGTACCATCTCGAGAATACGGTCGTGTTCGCTGTCACGACCTGGGTCGGGTCGAACCAGTCGGGCGAGGCGGACGACATGAAGTCGGACGCCTGCACGGGGACGGCGGCGCCGAACCCGTTCGTGTACCACAGGAGATGGTTGTTGGTGAACCCGAGCTTGCCCAGCGACGGCGCCGGGGCCCTGCCGTCAGGGGCCACGTCCACGATGACGAAGTCCCCTCCCGCGTCGCTCCCGGCCACCGAGCCGGCAGGCGCGGACAGTATTGCGCCCGTGTAGTAGAACTTGACCTCCACGCCCCATGCCGCCGTGAGCGTCATAGACCCCGTGACGTCCGGCGCCGCCAGGGTGTTGCCGTCCTGGTCGGTGTACCTCACGGCGCCGTTGAACCATCCCTTGAAGGACTTCTCCTTGGCGGCGTTGTAGTCTAGCGCGGGCATCGGCGAGGGCAGAGCCGAGAACGGCGTCCCCTCGTCGATGTCCCTTATCGGCGGCGGGTTGGGGGAGGTGCCGGCGTCCGGGGACGGGACGTCCCTGTCGAACGACACCTCCGCCATCCACCTGATGTACGCATGGCTGTCGGAGCCGACCGTGTCGGCGAGCGCCCACTCGACGAGCGTCCCCTCGTTGCCGAAGTAGGTTATCGCAGGAGTGGTCGAGGGGCTCGTCGACGGGTCCCCATCGTCCCTGTACCACACCGCGTTGGGCGCGTCGCCTATGCCCCTGGCGGTGCCGTCGTCCTTATAGTACAGCCCCGCCTTCGTCAGCTCTATGTACACGGAGGGGGAGGTCTCCAGCTGGAGGAGCAGCACGCCCAGGACGTCCTGGAACGTGTCCGTCGGCAGGTACGGCACGTACATCGCCGAGATGCTCCCGCCCATCATGTTGAACTCGAACAGGTCGTTGAACTCCGGTACAAGGGTCACGCTGTACGTGAAGGCGGTGACCCCGTTCATGAACCATTTGTACGGGGAGGACACGGCGTCGTACCAGATCGTCGGGGGGTAGCCGTACCTCTCCACCTGCGGCATGCGCGGGTCGGCGGAGTCGAACACCGCCCCCTCCAGGACGACGAACCCGTAGCCGGACGGGATCCAGGCGGCCGAGGTTGCCAGGTCGTCTATCCCGACGATCCCGGCGTCGCTGAAGGACACCGTGACCCCCCATCCTGCGATCAGCCTCACGCTCTTGCCGACGACCGTCGCCGGGGTGTACATGGTGTCGTGCTCAGCGGGCGGGGCGGCCCCGTCGGCGGACTCGTACCAGCCGACGAAGGCCATCTTCGCGCCATTGGCATCGTATTTGTAGGTGGGCCCGGTCGTGTCCGCGTTCGCCATTGCAGTCTGCAGGGCGCCGAAGTACGACGACCCGAAGAGCGTCGGGGTGGACGCGGGGACGGTCACCTTGAACGGGACGGGGGCGGCCACGGACGGGGACACGGCGTCCGCGCCGTTGAAGTAGAACTCCACCTCCGCGGCGTACAGCGCTATGAGCGCCATGTCCCCGTCCACGGCCTGCCCGGGCTCGAGCCTCTTGAGGGTGGGGTACACGTCGGGGTACGGCGAGGGGTAGTTGGTTCCAGCCGCCACCGCCTCTACGCTGCCCACGCCCACGGGGCCTATCCCGAGGACGTACCACCCGTTGAACGCCACGTCCGACGCGACGGGGACGAAAGACGGGGTGTACGGGGCGCCGTAGTCGAACGCGGCGCCGTAGCCGCCTGAAGCGTAAGTGCCAACGTCGTGCCGGTACTCATAGACGCCCGGCGAAACCTCGGTCACGCCGGCGCCGCTGAGGGTCGCGGCGTTCGTGCCGTCGCTGGGGTGGAACGTTATCGTCGCGTACCACCTCGCCTTGAGCGCCAGCGAGGAGGGCGAATCCGGAATCGCGACGAGGCCCGTCAGGCTGGTGCCGTCGAAGCCCGCGTACTGCGTGGCGCCGGAGTACCAGCCGTCGAACGCCAGTCCCGCCTGGGAGGGGGTGCCGGGGTAGTACGGCGCCCCCTTCCCTGTGTTGACCGCCTCCGGCTCTTTCTTGACCAGGGCCTCGTAGTCGTGGCCGTTGTAGTCGTTGTTGTCCTCGACCAGCCTGTCCCCGGCCACGTGCTCCCTCGACACGGGCACGGAGCCGTCGTTGCTGTCGAACTCGACGGTGGTCGTCTTGGCGAAGTACGCCACGTACTTCATGTGGAACGGCAGCTCGAAGCTCCATGCCGCCGTGCCGTGGGACTGGACATAGCTCCTGTCGTCCTTGACGGCGAAGATGACCTTAGGGTCGCCCTCGTCCTCGATGTCGACGACCGCCCAGCCCACGAACGCATAACCTGGGTTAGGTATCGCGTATATGGTTATGTCTGTGCCGTAGGGGTAGCTCTCCCCGTTGTACCCCTCGGTGCCGGTGTCGAACCCTGTCGACCCGTTTATAGGGGTGGCGAGGACGAGCTCGACCCTGCCGCCGGCGCCGTTCGGCTCGTTGTCGTTGATGCCGGTGGTCGTCTGGCCCCCGGTCAGCCTGGCCTCCGTCTCGATCCTGTACTCCTTGCCTATGAACAGGGCGTAGAGGTTGAGCGTGCCGAAGTCGTCGGCGTCGCGGATTATCCACCCCTCTGGTATGGTCCCCCCGAATGAGTCGGTGACCGACACCCTGTGCCCGCTGTCCGTGTAGATGCTGACCGCCAGGGCGTCGTCGGGGTCGTCGGCGGCGAACCATCCCTTCAGGCTGTACCTGACGAAGGATGGCGAGAGCAGGGACTTGAGGTCCGTGCCCGCGAGGTACCTCTCCTCCCCGACGTAGACGCGGTTCCCTGCCACGTCGTCGAAGATGTACGGGTTGACCGTCTCGTCGTAGTCGGGGTCCTCCCCGTCGGGTATGCCGTTGGAGTTCGCGTCCCCACCGATGTCGAAGGAGTAGAACACTATCAGGTAGTACTCGAAGTGCAGCTCCCACGTCACATGGTCCCCTGCGTAGCTGGTTGCCCCGCTGCTCGTGGCGCCGGTGACGTCCGTCTTTATGTCGTTGGGGGAGCCGACGGTGCCGTGCGCCTCCGGCCAGTAGATGCCGGGCTTGAGCGAGGCCATGTGGAACTGCGGGGACTTCTTGTCCTTGAACTCCACGAACTGGAGGCTCCCGTGGGTGACTGGGATCCCGTTGACGAGCTGTATCGCGCCCTGCCCGTCCGGGACGAGGCCGGTGATGTCCACGTCGCCGGTGTTGTTGATTATCAGCAGCCCGGTCTTGGCGGACCCGCCGTACGTCCACCCGGAGGCGTTCCAGTTGTCGTATATCTGCTTGGCGCCGGCGGCCGTCGGTGCGTCCGAGGACACCTGGAGGGCGTTCATGGACGTGTCGGCGAAGGAGTTGTACATCACCGTGGTGTCGCCCCACACGCCCACCACGTCCACGACCGCGACCATCCTTGAGAACGCGCCGTAGCCTATCGTGGTGTCCTTAGGGAGGTATATGCTGCCGAGCCTCGTGCCGCGGAAGGCGTTCTGCCCGATGTCGAGGGAGCCGCCGGTGTCGAGGAAGTCGAACGACGACAGCGCCGAGCACGACGAGAACGCGCCGAACCCTATGTCCGTCACGTTCCTGGCGGTCACGCATGTGACGAAGGAGCCGGAGAACGCCGTGGCTGGAATCTCCGTCACGTCGTTGAGGTCCACCGCGATGGACGGACACCCTAGGAACGCCGTCTCCGCCATGGAGGCCACGCCGTCGGCCACCGTGAACCTGTTGCCGTAGTCGGCGAGCAGGGGCCTTATCCCAGGCGGCAGCCTGATCAGCTCCTCCGGGTCGCCGAGGGCGTCCAGCTTGTACAGCGCGCCCCTCGCGCCCTTGGCGGAGGGGTCGCTCGATATCAGCGAGGCGTACTCGGGGTTCGCCGCGGACACGGTGAAGAACTGTATGTCCCTTATGCCGTCGAAGGCGGCGGTCCCGATCGAGGTCACCATGCCGAGGTTGGCATAGAGCAGGTTGGACGAGAAGAATGCGCACGCCCCTATCGTGTAGGGCGCGGTGGGGGACAGCGCGACCGAGGTCACCGCCCTCCCGGAGAAGGCGTACCCGCCTATGCTCGTGACGTCCATGAGGGACACCCCGTAGCCCTCGGAGCCGTCGAGGCCCCCGGCGGGGTCCGTCCCAGCGGCGGCGTCGAAGAAGAATGCGTACTGGCCGATGGTCTGCGCCCTGGGTATGCTGAGGGACACCTCTATCGTCGATTCAGAGAAGGCGTAGTCGCCGATCGTCCTCGCGAGGGGGAGGTTCACCGTGCCGAACTCCCTCCCCACGGAGTTGAGGTAGCGGGCGCCGAACGCCGCGGCCCCTATCTCCTCCGCACTCGGGAGGTACAGGGTGTCCATGTACGGTATCACGTCCCCGGGGCCGGGGTACGGCTGGTTGTCGTACCTGTCCGACAGGGCGAAGGCGTAGTCGCCGACCCTCACAAGGCTGTCGGCCTTGAGCTCGACGAGGGAGGAGCAGTGCATGAACGCCTTCTCCCTGACCTCGACCACGCCCTTTAGGTCCAGTTTCTTTATCCCCGTGCAGCCCCAGAACGCCGTCTCCTCGACGAGCCTGACGTTGTCCCCCATCGTGAGGGTGGCCATCTGGCTCTTCTCCAGGAACGCATTCTTGCCTATCACGGTCACGAGGAACGTCTCGGAGTTGTAGTCCACGGTGTTCGGGACTATGACCGAGTTCGAGTTCCAGTTGTAGCTGAACAGGGTGACCTCTTTCGTGGCTGGGTTCCCGTCCAGGTCGAGGCTTCCAGAATCGTCATAGACAAAGGTGAACTCCCCGTCGTATATGTACACCTCCGCCCCTGCGGAGCCGCCGTCTGTCTGCAGCGCTAGCGCTGCGGACGCCACTGCGACCAGCGAGAGCGCCAGTAGCAGCACGTTTGTTTTTTTCATGATCAATTTCCTCTCCTAAATTTTTCATAAAAATGTTTCCGCCCCTTTCTGCCGGTATCCCTTTGCGCATCGGCAGGCAATGTAAACCGAAAAATGACCCGATATATCCATCTATCATCGAAGGCACACAGACTCCTATTTCTGTTCATTCTAAGGGTCAGAGCCGCTTCCTTTGGCGTGCGCTCGCCATACAGCGGCTCTTTTTCTCGGATGATTGCCGAACTTCCTTATATAATTTATGAACAAGCCAAAGGTTTATATACTTATATTAAAAAACAGTTCAGCAGGAAGCCCCTGGCAGGGGGCGCGGGATCGGGAGAAGGACGCCAGTCGAACGGGCAAAAATAAAAAAGTAGGGGGCGTGCCCCCTGTTTCATCGTTCTGTCGCCGCTTATGTCCTGACGCCCTCCTCGGCCCCCTCTTCCACATGGCCGCGCCTGACGCCGATCAACGCCAGCACGGCTGTCGCGAAGGCGAGCGCAGCCATGGCGAGCGTCCACTCGTCAGTGGGGACGTACGTCCCGTCCAGCCCCTGTGTCAGGAGGAACAGGGCGACCGAGACCAGCGCCAGGACGACGGCGGCCATCCTGGACCCTCTGCCAGCGCCATCCTCCTCGCGGCCCCGCCCCTGTGCGATGGCGAGCGCGGCCGCCGCCAATGCGACCGCCGCTATCATGCAGAGGAGGTTGGCGATGGCTAGCCCGCCGCCGCCCAGCGCCGCGATCGGCCCCGCCCCGGTCACGCCCTCGAAGTTCGCGTCGACGCTCATGTCGGACTTCCCGTTCGGGACGACCGTCACCAGCATTTCGCTCCCTGAGGCGTCCCCGCCCCAGCCGATGAACTTGCTGGACTTGCCAGGCACGGCCTTCAGGACGTACTCGGCTCCGCCGAACAGCGGGAGCGGCGAGACGTAGGGGGCGAAATGCGACCCGCCGTCGATGCTGTAGAGCACTTCGCCCCTGCCGTTGACGTTGACTGTGAGGAGGCCGCTCACGTCCCTCAGCGCCCCGTCCGACGAGACCTCGATGCTGTGGCTGGCCCTGACGTTGGAGAACGTGTACGGCGATGCGGCGCTGACCTCCTCGCCGTCTATCAGCACCTTCGGGGCGTTCCCTGCCGAAGCGTGGAACTCGAAGGTGACGCTGTCGCCGGCCATCACCCTGATCATCCCCTGGGGGGACACGGTCGCGTCGTTGTAGGCTGTCGCGAATATCGTGTGCGTCTCGGGCGGGGTGGACTGCCACCTTGCCGTAAGGGAGGTGTCCTGGAACAGCTTGTCCGTGAAGGAGTACCTCGTGCCGCCGTCGTACCACCCTGCGAAGAACATGCCGCTACGGGTGGGCTCCACCGCAGGGGCCGCGCCCAGCATCGTCCCCGCCACTATGTCGGGGAACGTCTGCGTCCTCGGCGTCCCGCCGTTCGCGTCGAGCGTCAGGGTTATGTACCTGACGGCGACGAGGTCCATGCTGTCGCGTATCCTTAGCGTGTCCGGGTTCACCGGGGAGGTGGGGTTCGAGGCGTCCGCCCACCCGCTTGCCGCGAGCCCGGAGGCGGCCAGAGCGGCCAGGAGGTGTGTCCCGGTGTCGACGTACCCCGTCCAGGACGATCCGCCCCCGTCGTACATCCTCACCCTCTCCTCCCATACGGCGAACACCGCCGCCGAGTCGGTGGCGGAGCCGAACAGCCCTGCCATGTCCGGGCCCCAGGTCGCACCGGTGGCGGGGTCCATCCACCCGCTCAGCACGGAGCTGTACCTGGCCCAGCCCTGGGTGGAGGGGTCGTACCGGTCGATGAACTTCTCCACCGTCACGCTGCCGGCGGCGGTGCTCAGCGTCAGGGACACCACCCTGTTGTCGTATTCGGGGCTGACGGCCGTGGTCGGGCCGACCGCCGGCGGGCCGGCGTCCTCGTCCCACTCCAAGGTGGCGACGGGGGACATCGAGACCGCGTCGTACACGACGACGGTCACCGTCCACCTCGCAGAGTACATGGTGTTGCTGGTGGGCGTCACGGTGGCCCCTGCGCCGAACAGGCCGGAGCCGTCGTCCCACCCGCTGAACGTGAGCCTGCCTTTGGCCGGCCTCTCGGGGAGGTCCGCGCTCTGCCCTTCGATGACCCTCATGCCGGGCATCGACGAAGGCGTGCCGCCCTTGGTGTCGAACGACAGCTCGAACCCGTACCCGGCGGTCAGGACCGTGTCGGATGTGACCGCGTCGTTGATGCCCAGCAACACGTCGCCGGCCGCATAGATCCCGTCCGGCGTCCCCTGCTCCATGAACCACGACACGAACATCTTGCCGGCCTGGGAGGGATCCACCGCGATGAACTCCCTCAGCCTGGTCCCGGCGGGCATCTCTAGGTACTCGTCCCCTGTCCCGGGGATCCCGTCCGGCCCGTCGGCCATCACTATGTTCCCGTGCACGCTCGGGACCAGGCCGTCGGCCAGGTATTGGGCCATGTCGTAGAAGCGGACCTCCACGAGCCACCCTGCCGTGAGCGTCATCGAATGCAGCACCAGCTCTCCGTTGGGGAGGTCGGTCTTGTATTCCGAGTACGACTTGCCAGACGACATGTCCAGCCACCCTATGAATGTCGCGCCCGGTCTGTCAGGCATGGGCGTGAACCTCTTGCCGGATTCCGGGATCGGCATGTTGACGCGCAGCCATCTGGTCTTGATGGGGTCGCTCGGCTCGTACCCGGCCTCGAACCTCACCTCGACCACGTGCTCGCTGTACAGCACAACGTCGCCCATGATCGTGGTGCTGTGGACGGAGGGGGGGTTGGCGGGGGAGCCGTAGTCGAAGTCTGTCCTGAAGTACTGCTCCCCGACGTCGTTGTAGCCTAGCGGCACGGTGACGTATGTCCTGTGGAACCACCCGACGAATATCCAGTCCGTCCTCATCGGGTCCCCCCTGAACGGGTCGAGGTCCTCGTCTGGGTCTGAGAGCCTCAGCTCGTCTAGCAGGTCCATGAGATCCAGGCCTTCCATCATGTACTTGGTCGAGGAGAAGAACCCGCCGCCGATCGACGGGTCCGTGATGAACTCCACCTTGGCGTACCATACCCCGTGCACCATCTTGTTCTTGAGCACCTCGTCCACCCGGGGGTCGTAGTTCCCGGGCAGGGTGTGGGTGGGCAGGACCACGGTCAGGTACGTCGGGGCGGGGGCGTCCCACCCGCCCTCGAACCACATGACGTTGTTGGGGGTGAACCCCGCCTTTGCCAGGGTGGGGGCGGCGGCGTAGTTGTCCGCTCCGACCTCCACTATGATGTAGTCGCCGTCCGCGTCGCTGCCTTGCACCGCCCCGGACGGGACCGTCACGAGCGACCCGGTGTAGTAGTACCTGACCTCGATGACCCACTTCGCGGTGAGCGTCACGTCGCCTTTGACCAACGGGCCGGCGACGGCGTCCCCGTCCTTGTCGGCGAGCATCAAGGCCCCGTCGTACCATCCTTTGAACGTCCTGTCTTTGTCTGTGTTGTAATCGGGCGCGGCGAAGGGGCCCAGCATCGTGAAGGGCGTGTTCTCGTCGACGCCCGTTATCACGGCGGGGTCCGCCGTCGTCCCCGCATCGGCGTCCGCCGCGTCGACGTTCACGTCGAAGCTCACGTCCGCCAGCCACCTTATGTACGCGGTGCTGTTCGCAGGGGAGACGGCATCGCCGAGGTCCCATTTCACCGGGGCGCCGTTGACGTAGTCCGGCGCGGTTCCGCCGACGCCCATGTACCACGCCGCGTCGGGCGCGCCCGGCGAGAGCCCGTAGCCGCCCGGCATATAGTACAGCCCCGCCTTCGACGGGTCGACATAGCTGCCGCTCCAGACGTCATAGAGGCTGTCGAGGAACCTCTGCAGCACGTCGCCGAAGGTGTCGGATGACATATACGTCACATATCCCAGCGCAGGGAAGCCGCCCATCATGTTGAAGGCGAAGATGCTCCCGAACGCAGGGGTCAGCGTCACGCTGTACGTGTACTCGACGCTCGCGTCGTACCATGCGTACGGAGTGGCGCTCGCGTCGTACCATGCGGAGGGCGGGCCCCCGTCGCGGGTGATGTTCGGCATGTCCGCCACGCTGAACGCCGTTCCCTCCAACACGGAGAACCCGTCGGAGGCCGGCGCCCATGGGGCCGCCCCGTCCAGTATCCCGGCCTGCCCTCCCGCGTCGAAGGACACGGCCAGCCCCCATCCGGCGATCAGCCTGACGTTCTTCACGACGGCTGTAGCCGAGGGGGACGCCGCGTAAACAGGGTCGGCCGCCGACGGCAGCGTGCTGCCGTCGGCGGTCACGAACCAGCCCATGAAGATCATGCCCGCGCCTTTCGCGTCGTCTTTCGTTATGTCGCCGGCGGAGCTGTTCACCGCAGGCATCCTGCCATGCACCGTACCGAACGGCGCGCCGTCGAAGTATGTCGGCTGGGACACCGGGACGTGGACCGCATACGGCGTCGACGTGTCGATCACTCCCGCTCCGTCAGAGCCGCCGTTGAAATAGAACTCGACGGTCGCCGAGTACAGGGCGATGAGGGACATGTTGCTCCCGACCGCCGTCCCCGGCTCCAGCCTCTTCAGGGCGGGGTATATGTTCTGGTACGGCGC
>WRNL01000023.1 GCA_009776625.1 Methanomassiliicoccaceae archaeon
CCCCGCCGACGTATTCTATCACGGCTCGCATGACCTCGTGCGCAGAGACCTCGTCCCCGTACCTTATGTTCACGCACCGCTTGCCGACGGTGCAGCCCGGCAACCGCCCCGCCAGAGCCGACACCAGCCCCTCGTCGTGGAAATGCACGGAGAAATGCCCCTTCGCAGCGGACACGGCGACGTACCCGTCGCACAGCTTCGCCCCGAGCCTCCACATCGGCATGCCGTAGCACATCGTCGGCTCCATCCGGGGGAACTCCGCGGACATGGCGTCCATGAAGCGTGCCACGGCCCTCGCCCCGTCCCCGCTCAGGCCGCCGACGTACCCGCTGACCGTGGCATCGCCCATTACAACAGATCCTCCTCATGCGCCGGGTTGCCCATAGCTCTGTTTCGCGAACTCCCTGATGATGAACGTATTCCCTACCTGCCTCGCGCCCGTCACCAGAAGGCATTCCCTGTTCTTCTCATTCTTCCATCGCGCAAGGACATCCATGAACTTTCTTTTCAGCATGAGGCTCCACCGTGACCCAGGATCCGTCCTGACATGTACAGCAAAGAGTCCGTATACATAATTTCGCCTATAGATTTCATAAAAATGACACTTTTAGGAGTATGATTTTTTTATTTTTTACTATTTTTGGTTATGTGGAGGTTCGACCAGGGTAGCGCAGGGGTGTCCCGGACGCCTGAATGAGCCTCATCGCATGGCGCATCCAAGCTCGTACACCGAGGCAGTCAGCACGCCCCTGGCAATCGAGCGCCGCCACTGGGTCGCCTGGCTCTTTCAGCTAGTATTAAGTAAAGAGGACACGGTGGCAGTATACAAGACTGTCCTAGCGGATATCCAAAAAAGACAAAATGGGAGAGATACCGATGGCGCAAAAAAGCTTACTGATAATCGCGGCTCTTCTCGTTGCGGCGGCGGTCGTCGTCGCAGCGGTGGCGATGCCGAGGGGCACTTCTCAGGATCCTCAGGATCCCTACAGCTGGTGGGCCGCCCCTGCCGTCCCGCCGATGGGGGCGTTCGACGTCGTAGGGCCGCGCGGCAACAACTACGACGACCCGGCGGACGGGATCTACGTCTCCCCCAGCGGCGACGACCAGACGGCGGACGGCTCCATCAGCCGACCATATAGGAGCATCAACACGGCTTTGGGTGCCGCCGAACGAGGCGACACCATAGTCCTGCGCGGAGGCGTCTATAAGGAGGGGCGCGACGTCCGCATCCAAGTGTCGGACATCACCATAAAGTCCGCAAAGGGCGAATTGGCGGTGATCGACCTGACCACCTTCGACCCTGGGCGCGGCGAGGACTCGGCGATCGAGTTCTATGCCGAGGACAGGGACGGCGACCCCGTGTCGAACTGCCTGCTGCAGGCCGTGGAGGTGATGGGGGGGTACTACGCCGTCAACTTCGAGACCAAATGGGAATGGGGCCAGAAAGACCGGAGGGGGGCGCACGACATCATAATCGAAGACTGCGTGCTGCATGACTCCAAGAACGACGTCGTCAAAGTGAAGCCGGGCTGCGACAACATAACCATCAGGTACAACGAGATATACAACTCGGGGCGGGAACACGTCTCCAATCCGGATTTTATAAAAGGGGAATGCAACTCCGAGGGCATAGACAACGTCAACGGCGACAACATGAAGGTACAGAACAACTACATCCATGACATCTGCTCCAACGCGGTCTACGCCAAAGGGGGCGCGGTCGACTCGCTTATCGAGAACAACCATATCGAGCGCGCCTACGGGGCCGGGATCATGGTGGGGTTCGACACGAGCCCGCAGTACTTCGACACATCCGTGAACCCGTGGTACTATGAGAACATCGGGGGCGTGGTGCGCAACAACCTGATCATCCACACGGGCTGGGAGGGCATAGGCCTGTACGGCTCCATGTACGCCCAGATATACAACAACACGCTGGTCGACGTGAACTATGCCCAGAACTACCACAGCGCGATCTACTTCGGCCTGACCTACCAGGACTGGGAGAGTTACGCCAAACGCCCGGCCAACGTCAGCCCCGACATCCACCACAACATCGTGAGCCAGCCCGCCACGTTCACCCAGCGCCCGATGGTTGAGATCCGCCAGTCCTCAGACCTCGGCGGGATGTCGGCGCTGTCCGGCAACCCCACGATGAGCGAGAACTGCTATTACATCGACAGCAAAACAGCGGGATTCGTGGACATGCGGTCTGCCGGCACGGTTCCGAACATGGGGCTCGCCCAATGGAAGGCCCACATCGGAGGCGACGACGGCTCGATAGAGGCCGACCCAGGCCTCAACGCGAGCTATAAGCCCACCAACCCCCTGTGCGCGGGCATGGGGTGCAACCTCCCCTGAGCCCTGGCTGGAAAGCCAGGCGCGCGCACGGCGGGCCCGGCCCCCCGGCGTCCGTGTGCGTCAGGGGGGTCGAACAGACCTTCTGCTGTAGCTCATCAGCGCCACCGCCACCGACGCCACCGATATCGCCGTGAACACCAGGAAGGCCTCGCTCAGCCCGTGCTCGAACATCGCCAGGGCGGCGTCGCTGACCGTGCCGCCGCCGAAGAATATGCTCTGCATGTCCTCCGGGCTCAGCCCTGCCAGGACGAGCGGGAACGCCACGGCGAGGCTGAACATCGTGCCGGTGTTGCGGAGCATCATCCTCGTGCCAGACGCCGTTCCGCGATGCCCCGGGGGGACGGACGTCATGACGGAGCTCGCGTTGGGCGACGCGAACAGCCCCCCGCCGACACCGATGAGCACCATGAGCGCAGCCACCTCCCACAGCGGGGTGCCGCTATCGATGAACGCGAGCCCCGCCAGGGCGGCGGTCGTCAGCGCCAGCCCCGCCAGGGTCAGCGACCTCGGCCCGTAGGCGTCCGACCATTTGCCGGAGAGCGGCCCCACGATCATCATCGGCAGACCGCTCGGTATCAGGAGCAGGCCGGCGGTCAGGGCGTCCATGCCGCACGGCCCCTGGAAATAGAATATGAGCAGGAACGTCGCCGCCCCCATGCAGAGCCCGTTCAGCAGGTTGACGAGGTTCCCCACAGCATATGTCCTGTTGCGGAAAAGGCGCAGGTCCATCATGGGGTACGCGGCATGCGACTCGATGATGAGGAACGCCGCCATGCCGGCCGCCCCGACCGCTGCCGTGGCATATGCCGTGAACATGAGGCCCGGGTCGCCGAAGGACACGTACGTGAGGGCGGTGAGCACCCCGAACAGGCCTATGAAGAATGCGACAGTGCCGGCCCAGTCGAACCTCTGCCGCCCCGCCACCCACTCCGGCTCCCTGAGGCGGTACGCGGCCCAGGCCATGCCGAAGAGGCCCAACGGGACGTTGACCAGGAATATCCATTCCCAGCCCAGCGGCGCGAGGACGCCCCCGACCACGGGGCCTACGACTATGCCGGCCGCCGCCGCGACCTGGTTGACCCCCAGCCCGAACCCCAGCCTCCTCCTTGCGAACGCGTCGGTTATCATCGCGGTGCTGTTGGCGAGGAGCATGGCCCCTCCCGCCGCCTGGACGACCCTGAACCCCACCATGTCCCACCCGCCCAGCGCAGGGTTGGACAGCCCGCAGAGGAGCGACCCCAGGGCGAACACCCCGAAGCCGAGCACGTACATCCTCTTCCGCCCGAACATGTCGGACGCCCTCCCCAGGACAGGCACCAGTATGGTCGTGACCATCAGGTACACGAGCAGGACCCAAAGCAGGGTCATGAACTCCATGCGCAGGTCCCTCATGAGCTCCGGGAGGACGATCAGCAGCGCGGAGCCCTGGACCGTCGCGAGGAGCGCGCCGACGGTGGTGACCGAAAGGACAGTCATGGCGTAGCTGTCCTGCCCCCTCTGTTCGGCGGCAGTGTCCGAGGCTCCTGTGGCATCGCTGTCCGGTATTGTATCATCTTCTGGCGGCTCCACTTGCACGGGGACGGGCGCTTGGCGCATGTCCCCTGACCGTATGAGAACCAGTAGCCGGATACTCCCAGCCCGGTAATAAACATTTGTTCCGCTGTGCCCGAGGCGGCGCATGGGCAGCGGCCCGCTCCGGAGGAAGAAACGTTTATAAGCGTGGCACGGCTGCGGGCTGAGGGCGGCCCCTGGAACGCATCCCAGGGGTCTGCCCCAGGTGAAGGAGGCCGAGGACATGGGCAAACGGATCAACGCGACGTTCTATGCGCACAGCAAGTTCGTGTACACACGCAAGGAGGGGTTTCGGGTGGTGTACGACCCGGACGGCTACCTGTACTCCGACGGCACGTACAGGACGAAGATGCTCCCCGAGGACCTCCCGGAGTGGTTCGTCGAAGGGCGCGTGTACAAGCACCATGGATATGTGTCGGCGAAAGGGGTCAAGCATCTGGTCTACATCCCGAACTACTTCGTCGACTACCACATGTACAAGGACGACGCCCTCTACATCTCGTACAACGAGAGGATCGAGCGGAGAAACACCCACAGTATGTTCGACTGGGAAGGGTACGACCATCTGATCTGGGGCAACATGATAGTCCGTTTCGTGGAGGCAGCAGAGAAATACTCGGGGTACGACGTGACGGACATCAGGGTTGAGCTCGAGCGTAAAAAGGAATGGTATTTCGAGAACAATCCTGGAGAGGCGGCCCTATACCGGGGGTGACGGGATGCCCCCGTCCATCCGGCGGGCATCATAGGGGTCAGGAAGGGAAAGTTTGATATATCATATCTGTTATTATCAAAAAGATAATAACATAGGCGGGAACCACCGATGGACAGCATATTCGACTACGAGCACCCGTTCGTCTGTACCGACGCGGCGATCTTCACGATAAAGACGGAAGAATCGGACAACTACAGGAAGCTGCCGGGGACGAGCCTGCAGATACTGCTCTACAAGAGGGCGACCGACCCGTACATGGGGAGGTGGTGCCTGCCGGGCGGCTTCCTGGACATAGACGAGACGCCGGAGGATAACATCCGCCGGAAGGTCTCCGAGAAGTCGTACGTGGGCGAGTGCCGGCTGGAGCAGCTCCACACCTTCTGCGACCCGGGCAGGGACCCCCGCGCGAGGGTGATATCGATAGCGTACCTGGGCCTCATGAGCGAGGCCGAGTCCACGAGGTACGAGGACAAGGCGGCATGGTTCTCGGTCAGGCCGGCCGACGGGTCGCTGGCGTTCGAGAGGGACGGGCTCCTGCTCACAGGCGCGGACATCGGGTTCGACCACCTGGCGATCATAGAGGCCGCCCTGGGGAGGATGCGGTCCGGGGCCCCCTACACGGACATCGTGTTCGACCTCCTGCCGGAGGAGTTCACCCTGACTCAGCTGCAGAACGTATACGAGGCGATCCTGGGGAGAAGGGACCAGACGGCCAATTTCCGGCGCAAGGTCATAGACATGGTGCAGGAGACGGACAACTACACGAGCGACAAGGGGCACCGCCCTGCGAGGCTCTATACAAAAAAACAGGAGGTCAAGCAATGAAGAAACTCTTAGTGGTGGTGGACATGCAGAACGATTTCATCACTGGGGCGCTAGGCTCGCCGCAGGCGCAGGCGATCGTGCCTTCGGTGAAGGAGAAGATAGAGATGTACAGGAGGAACGGCGACGACGTCCTTTTCACAAGGGACACGCACGGCCCCGAGTATCTCGAGACACAGGAAGGAAGGCTCCTGCCCGTGGCACACTGCATCGAGGGCACGGACGGGCACTCGATCGCCGACGGGCTGTACGCCGAGGGGGACAGGATGGTCGACAAGCCCGCATTCGGCTCGCTTGAGCTAGCGGAAAAGGTAGCCGCCGGCGGGTACGGGGAGATAGAGCTCTGCGGCCTGTGCACGGACATATGCGTCGTATCCAACGCGCTAATCCTAAAGGCGCGGCTGCCGGAGGCCTTGGTGACCGTGGACGCCGGGTGCTGCGCGGGCATAACGGAGGAGAGCCACAGGGCCGCCCTCCAGACGATGAGGATGTGCCAGGTGAACGTGGTGGGAGGGGGATGAGATGATATACACGCTGGAGGAGCTGCAACAGGAGTGCAGGAAGGGCAACAGGCACAGCCTCCTGCTGTTCTACGGGCACACGCAACCGCCCGGCGGCGCGGTCAACCAGGGCTGCCTGAGCCAGTGGTGGATGCGGCCCTTCACCGTCGACGGGGTGACGTACTCGTGCGCCGAGCAGTACATGATGGCCGGGAAGGCCCGGCTGTTCAACGACGAGAAGGCTCTGTCGGCCATCATGTCCGCACGGGACCCCCGGACCATGAAGAGACACGGGCGCTCGGTGCGGGACTTCAAGGATTCCGTGTGGGAGGAGCACCGCCAGCGGATCGTCATGGAGGCGAACAGGGCGAAGTTCGGCCAGAACCCGGACCTCCTGGCCTTCCTGCTGGGGACGAAAGGCCGCATACTGGCCGAGGCCAGCCCCAGCGACAGGATCTGGGGCATCGGGATGGCGAAGGGCGACCCGGGCGCGGACGACCCCCTGAGATGGCGGGGGAAGAACCTGCTCGGGTTCGCCCTGACAGAGGTCCGCGACGAGCTGATGAAGGAGGGGGCGCGTGATCAAGGTTGACGGCGTCCCTGTGGAGATCGGGCGGTACCCTGACGGGACGCTCCGCCTAGAGGCTGGGGCCGGACCCGGCGGGGCGACGGTGGAATGGCTGTACGAGAGGGACGAGGAGATGGCGCTGTACTTCATAGCAAGGCACCTGCGCGGGCAGTGCGGCGCGGGCAGGATGACCCTGCGAATGCCCTACATCCCCAACGCCAGGATGGACCGAGTCAAGGAGGCAAGGGAGGTGTTCACGCTCAAACACTTCTGCGAGTTCGTGAACCTCATGGGGTTCGACGAGGTCATCGTCAGGGATCCACACTCGGACATATCCCTCTCAATGCTGGATAATGCGGTCGTCGAGCCAGTCGGCGATACGGTCAGGGGGCTGGTCGACAGCCTGCTCGACCCCAGGAGGGACATCGTGTTCTACCCCGACGAGGGGAGCCTCAGACGGTACTCGGCGATGGTCGACTTCCCCTACGCCTACGGGGTGAAGGACCGCGACTGGAACACCGGCAGGATCTCGGGCCTCAAGGTCCGCGGCACCCTGCCGCCTGCCCCTTTCAACGCGCTGATAGTCGACGACATCTCGAGCTACGGCGGCACCTTCCTCCTGTCGGCGAGGAAGCTGAAGGATCTCGGCGCGGGCAAGGTGTACCTGTACGTCACCCACTGCGAGGACTCCATCCTCAAAGGGGAGCTGATAGGGAGCGACCTGATCGATAGGATATACACCACAAAGAGCATCTTCACAGGGGACCACCCCTTGATCGAGGTCATAGGGGGCGCCCCCGATGGATGACGTGAACCCCCTGCTCCTGCTGGACTACTACAAGACCACGCACAGCGAGCAGTACCCGGAGGGGATGACGAAGATCGTGTCCTACTACACCCCCCGCATGTCCCGCATCGCCGGCGAGGACGAGCTGACGATGTTCGGGCTGCAGGCGTTCATCAAGGAGTACCTCATCGGGTCGTTCGACAGGAACTTCTTCCGCAGGCCGAAGGAGGAGGTGCTGAGCGAGTACGAGCGGGTGATCGACAACACCCTCGGGAGGGGCATCGTCGACTACGGGAAGGTGGGGAGGCTCCACGACCTTGGATACCTGCCGATCGAGGTCAAGGCCGTGGACGAGGGCACGCGGGTCCCGGTGAGGGTGCCGATGTTCGAGGTCTCCAATACCCACGAGGGCTTCGCATGGTTGGTGAACACCCTGGAGACCGCGATGAGCTGCTCCCTTTGGCACACGCAGGTCTCGGCGAACGTGGGGTACATGTACAGGAGGATCGTCGACGAGTACTACGCCATGAGCGTCGACGACGACGTGCCGCGCAACCGCGCCCTGGGCGACTTCAGCATGAGGGGGCAGGAGAGCTGCGAGAGCGCCGTCAAGTCGAGCGCAGGGTTCTGCCTGTCGTTCGTCAACACTGCCACGGTCCCCGCCGTGCTGTACCTGGAGAGGTACTACAACTGCGACTGCGGGGCGGAACCGGTCGCGTTCGGGGCCATCTCCACCGAGCACTCGGTGATGAACAGCAACTACGCCGTGGACGGCGACGAGATAACGATGGTGAGGCGGCTGCTGAACGAGATATACCCGGAGAACGGCTTCAGCATGGTGTCCGACAGCTACGACTACTGGAACATGGTGGACGTCGTGATCCCGGAATGCAAGGGGGACATACTCGGGCACAGGGGGTACATAGGCGTGAGGGGGGACAGCGGCGACCCCGTGGGGATCAGCACAGAGACCGTCAGGAGGCTGTGGGGGACGTTCGGCGGGAGCGTGAACTCGAAAGGCTACAAGGTGCTTGACCCCCATGTGAAGGTGATATACGGCGACAGCATCACCCCGCAGAGGGCCGAGAGGATCTACAGTACGCTCGTCGGGGAGGGGTTCGCCTGCAACAACGTGCTGCTCGGCGTCGGGAGCTTCTCCATGCAGTGCCTGGAGCAGGACGGCGTCCTGAAGCCTTTCACGAGGGACACCTTCGGCATAGCGATGAAGGCCACCTACTGCGAGGTCGGGGGCAGGCCGGTGCAGATATTCAAGGACCCCAAGACGGACACGGGGAACTTCAAGAAGTCCCAACGGGGCATGTGCGTCGTCTACCGGGACGGGAGCGGCGCCCTGACGTACAAGGACGGCTACGACTCCGCGACCATCGGGTCGTTCGAGGGCGAGAACCTGCTGAGGCCGGTGTTCCGCGACGGCAAGATGTTAAAGGAGCAGACCCTTCAGGGGATACGCGGCATCCTGCACGGGGGCGGGTTTTGAGTGGTGGACAGAATGTTCGACGCGAAAGAGACGAAGAGGCAGATGGTGGAATGGGTGAGGGGCTACTTCCGCGACAACGGCTCCCCCCTGACGAAGGCCGTCATCGGGATCAGCGGCGGAAAGGACAGCTCCGTGGTCGCCGCGCTGTGCGTAGAGGCGCTCGGCAGGGACAGGGTGCTGGGCGTGCTCCTGCCGCAGGGAGAGCAGGAGGACATCGACGTGGCGTTCGACCTCTGCGAGGCCTTGGGCCTCGAACACGTGGTGATCAACATCGAGGATTCCGTGCGGGGGCTGTACGGTGAGGTGGGGGCCGCAGGGCTGGCCCTCAACGACGTCGCCGTGTTCAACACCCCCGCCAGGATACGGATGGCGGCGCTGTACGCGGTCTCGGGCATCGTGGGCGGGAGGGTGGCCAACACCTGCAACCTCAGCGAGGACTGGGTCGGCTACGTGACGAAGTTCGGGGACTCGGCGGGCGACTTCTGCCCGCTCTCGGACCTGACCGCATCGGAGGTGAAGGCGATCGGCAGGGAGCTGGGGCTCGCCCCGAGGTTCATGGACAAGGTGCCGATGGACGGCCTCTGCGGCAAGACCGACGAGGAGAGCTTCGGCTTCACCTACGATGTCCTGGACAGGTACCTCCGCGAGGGCGTCTGCGAGGACGAGGGCGTTAAGGAGAGGATCGACAGGCTCCACCGCCTGGGCCTCCACAAGATGATGCCCCTGCCGGCGTTCAGGCTGTGCCGCCAAGGGGCTGACTGAAGGGGAGCCGTGGTTGAATATAGCAATGATGGCGGCCCGCGCCACGGCCTGTGTCCTCACGCCCACGAGCTGAAAAGGCGTGCGACGCTCATCTTGAAGTTCTGCCACCGGGTGAGGCTGCCGTACTCCTCCAGGCTGTATTCGGCGCAATATGCCAGATCGTTCAGGAACGCCTCCGCCATCTGCCCCCCTATCCTCTTGGAGTAGACCATCGCGTTCGTCTCGAAATTCAGCGTCATGCTCCTCTGGTCGAGGTTCGCCGAGCCTATGGAGCAGTACTCCCCGTCGGCCACCAGAGTCTTCGAGTGCACGAAGCCGCCTATGTAGCGGTAAACCTTGACGCCGTTCCTCATCAGCTCCCCGGCGTTCATCAGGCTGACCCAGTACACGAAGAGGTGGTCGGGCCTGTCAGGCATGATTATCCTCACGTCGACGCCGGAGCGGGCGGAGAGTATCAACCCCTTCAGCACGTTGTCGCTCGGCACGAGGTAGGGGGTGTGGATGTACAGCGTCCTCTTCGCGGCGCCTATGACCTTGAGGTACTGCAGCTCGATGGGGTTGTTCTTCGTGTCCGGCCCCCCCGATATAAGCTGCATGCCGTCCTCCCCCCGGCTGGCGGGCGCGTCCGCCGAGAAGTACTTCTCCCAGCTCTCCGCGTTCAGGTCGAGACGCCTCTTAGACGCGTACCCCCAGTCCATGAAGAACCTGAGGTTCACCGCCGCCGCGCTCCGCCCCTCTATCCTGATGCCGGTGTCCCTCCACCTGCCCGCCTCGCCCTTGCCGAGGTACTCGTCGCCGATGTTGAACCCTGACACGTACCCCACGGCCCCGTCGATGACCATCAGCTTCCTGTGGTTGCGGTTGTTCTTCTTAGGGCTGAGGAACACCGTCACGGAGCGATGGAACAGCTCGAACTCCCCGCCGGCGGCGCGGAGCTCCTTGATCCTCTTCCCGAGGCCGCTGTTGAAGCCCACTGCGTCCACCATCAGCTTGACCTCGACGCCCGCCCTGGCCCTCTCGATCAGTATGTCCATGAACTCGTTCGAGAGCTTGTCGTTGCGTATTATGTAGTACTCGGCGTGGATGTGCCTCTGCGCCCCCCGCAGGTCGCTGAACATGCGCTCGAAGAACACCTCGCCTTTCAGGTACAGGTCGAGCTTGTTCTCAGAGCTGTAGAACGCGCCCCCCGCATCCATGAGCGACCTCGCGAACCTCGCCTCCTCCTCCTTGTCGGGGGCGGCCTCCCTCCGCAGCTCCCTGATGGAGTCCTCCTTCATCGCGAGGAGGTTCTCGTCAGTGAGGTTCTTGATCGCGAAGTGCCTGCGCCTGTAGAACGTCTGCCCGAAGCAGAGGTAGATGAAGAACCCCACCGCCGGCAGGAGCAGCATGACCGCCGCCCAGAGGGCGATGGCGTACGGGTCGGAGCGCTCGAAGAATATCAGGAATAGGATTATCACCACCGATGCCAGCCACAGTGCCAGTATCACGTAGCCTAGCGCAGTCGCAATAGAAGGGTCCAGAATACCCAATCCCATGCCGCCGTCATGCGCCTTGTAGTAAAAAGATTTTGTTCTCCCCCTCCGCCGTTGGTCGGTTCCATGGGGGCGGGGCCCGTCACATGCCCCAGAAGTGGTCTTCCTTCCTCTTTATGACTATGGTCTCCTCGAGGGTGGCCCTCTCGTCGTCGTTTATGTCGAGGACGGCGAGCTCCTTGGCCGCTGACTCCAGCAGGTCCACGTAGATCACGTCCTCCTCGTTTATCTGCCTGCCCGCCGTGACCCCCTCAATGCCTATCGCGACCTCGTCGCCCTGTTTCGCCTCTTTCAGGGTGTCCTCCCCTGAGTGGATGCTACGAATCTTGCCGGCGTCCCGCCCGTCCGCCCCTATGAGGCGCTCGCCGATCCTTATCCTCCCCGCCAGCACCATCACCCCCACTATCGCGGGCTTGCTCGCCCTGAAAACGCAGTCCGGCAGTATCCTGAACTTGGCGGGGAACGAGAACTCGGACCTCTTGTCGGAGTCTGTCTTCCTCTTGGACTCGTCCTCCCACTCCTGGTAGTCCTCGATCAGCTTGTACACTATCTGGTTGGTCAGGACCTTCACGTCGTGGTTCTCCAGCTCCGCCTCCGCGTCCCTCGTGACCGTGGCGTTGAACCCGAGGATCACATGGTTCGCCTTGTCCCCGTACGCCGCCTCCACCACGTCCCTCCTGGTTATGTCGCCGATGCCGTATTTCCTTATCGGTATCCCGGCGGCCTTCGTCTCGAATGCCAGCGCCTCCAGCGACCCTATCGCGTCGGCCTTGATGGTGATGCCCTTCTCCGATACCTCTATCCTGATGGAGGAGTCCTCCTTCAGTTCCTTGACCGCGGGGTCGTTCGGCCCCTTGACCACCGCGAAGGGCGCGCCCGCTATCACCCCCTCCATGCTCTGGGTGGCTATCTTCACGCCGGCCGCCGCATGCAGGTCCCTCACCGAGTCGAACCTGTCCCTGGGGTCCCTTATCTCGTCCAGGGGCTTCGGCTTCAGTATGGCTTTCACCTTCGTCACGTGCGGCGCGCCGCCCGTCCCGAGGGCGATGGTGTCCCCTTTCGCCAGAGTGCCGGAGTAGAGGATCACGTCCATCGTCTTCCCGAGGCCCTTCTCCTCCTTTATCTCGAGGATCGTACCCCTGCCGGGCCCCTCCCCCTTCTCCAGCTGCTGCTCCAGGAAACGCTGCGCCAGCCCGATCAGCACCAGCAGGAGGTCGGGTATGCCCTCGCCCTCCTTCGCGCTTATGGGGACGAGCGCCACCGTCTTTGTGAAGTCGTCTATCCTGTCGTACCTGTCGGCGGATATGCCCTCGGCCGACAGCTGCGATATGACGTTGTACATCTTCTCGTCGAGCGCATCGAGGGTGTGCCGCTGCTGCGCCTTCTCGGAGAGTATGAACGGCCGGCCGTCCTCCGGCATCCACCCCTGGATCGTGTCTATCTTGTTCAGCGCTATGACGAAGGGGGTCTTGTACTGCCTCAGTATGCGGATCGACTCGACCGTCTGGGTCTTGATCCCCTCCCTGACGTCTATCACCAGGACCGCGAGGTCGGCGAGCGACCCCCCTCTGGCACGAAGCGTCACGAAGGAGTGGTGCCCGGGGGTGTCTATGAAGAGCAGCCCTGGCACGTCGAACCTCTTCTTCCCGACCAGCTGGGCGCACATCTTGTATATGTGGTCGATGGGTACCTCCGTCGCCCCTATGTGCTGGGTGATCAGGCCCGCCTCGCGCGCCTGCACCGAGGTGCCCCTGATCCTGTCGAGGAGCTTGGTCTTGCCGTGGTCCACATGGCCCAGCACGCTGACCACCGGTTGCCTTATAGCCATCCGTTCACGCTCACTGGTGCGCCTGGCGGGTGCTCACTCGTATATCCAGTCGTCGGCCGTCCTTCTGTAGGGGATCAGCTCTTCCGGCTTGAAGAAGATCGATATCTCCCTCGCGGCGGACTGCGGCGAGTCGGATCCGTGTATCAGGTTCATGCCGGTGACCATCCCGAAGTCGCCGCGTATGGTTCCAGGGGCGGACTCCTGGGGGTTGGTCTTGCCCATCATGCCCCTGCAAACCGCGACGGCGTTCTCGCCCTCCAGGACCATGGCGAGGACGGGCCCCGACGTGATATACGATATCAGCGAGTCGTAGAACCCCTTCCCTTTGTGCTCCCCGTAGTGGTCCTCGGCCGTCCCTTTGGGGATGACCATGAACTTCATCGCTACGATCTTCAGCCCTTTCCGCTCGAACCGGGACAGTATGTCGCCGCAGAGCCCCCTCTGGACGCCGTCCGGTTTGACCATGAGGTACGTCTGCTCTATGGCCATGGTATCACTCCTTCTTCTCTGCCGCTTTGAGGCGCGCCGCCTTCTCCGCCGCCGCCTTCTCGGTCCACTCCGTGGTCCTTGCCACCCTCTTGAGCTGGATCATGTTCTTGTAACACTTGTTCGTGTCGAAATTGTAAACCGTCCCGTCCTTCTTGACGTACATCTTCCCTGTTCCGGGCTCGATGTTGCCTCCGCAGAACGAGCATTTCCTTGCCTCTACCATAAGATCACCTGCCCATTCCGAGCTTCCTAGCCTCTCTCGAGGTCTCCCTCAGCATGAGTATGTCGCCCATCCTCACGGGCCCCATGATGTTCCTTGTGATGATCCTCCCCTTGTCGCGCCCATCCAGGACGCGCACCTTTACCTGGGTGGCCTCGCCGGTCATCCCGGTGCGGCCGATTATCTCCACGACCTCGGAGGGGATGCTGTCTGTGTCTACCATCAGGCTCACCATCACTTCTTCAGCGCTTTGACAGCCTGGACTATCTCGTCGCAGAGCGGCTTCCCCTTACCGACGTCGACGATCGCGATGGACGCGGTCGGCTTCTCGAGGCCGATGGCGTTCCCGAGCTCCGCCTTGCTGGACACGTACACGTAGGGGACGTTCCTCTCGTCGCACAGCGCGGGGATGTGGGCGAGTATCTCCGGGGGGCTGACGTCGGTCGCCATGATGACCAGGGCCGTGCCGCCGCGCTCGACCGCTTTCGTGACCTCGTTCGTCCCCTTCTTTATCTTCCCCCCGCTCTCCCTCGCGATCTCTGCGAGGGAGTACGCCTTGTCAGAAAGCTCCTTAGGCGTCTCAAACTTTACGAATATAGACATTTTCACTACCTCTTTCCGGCGCGATGCGCCGTCATCATTCATCGGCTCCTTAGAGCATCCGCGCTATCCCTTTTTAGTATAAATACTCGTACCCCGGGGGCCGCATGTTCCGCACGGGCCCCCAGCAGGTCGCATGCGCCATGGCGTATTCCGCCCGGACCCGACTGCACGACCCTTTCGTGCGGTTCGCTCCCTCCCCGCTCCAGCCTGCGCCCCGGGTTCAGCTGCCGCCCCTCCGTCAAGGGCGAGCATGCCGCCAGTCATGGCTACATAAACCATTAATAGGCGCCGCCCCATCTTTCGACCGTCCAAGCGGGGCTCCCGCATGGGAGGGGTTATATGTTCAACATAGGGGATTGGCTCTACGGGTTCTTCGGGGAAAGCGGCGGGCCGGCGCTGGTGCTGTGCATATTCCTCATATTCCTGGCTGACGCCCTGTTCTTCCCCACCCTCCCCGAGTTCTTCTACGTCTCGGCGTTCTTCTACGACCCCAGCCTCCCGTTCGGCCTATGCCTGCTGGCCGCGGCGATCGCGGCGGAGACGCTGGGGCTGGTCGTGCTGTACCTGGTCATGGGGCGGGTGAGGGTGCCGAAACGCATCGACACTGTCGTCAAGAAGTACATAGGGTTCCTCGTGCTCGGCGACGAGCGCCTGCTGCTGCTCAACCGCATAGCCCCGATGATACCCTTCAGCGGGGCCGTCGTGAGGATCGCGGGCTGGGACATAAAGAAGTCCGTATTCTACGTGGTCGTGGGATGCGTGCTGAAGTACGGCGTGATCCTCCTGATGAGCGGCTTCTTCCAGAGCTACTACGGCAGCGGGGACGCCCAGACGTTCACGCTGATATTCATAGTGGCAGTGATTGTGGTCAGCTTCTTGCTCTCTGTGGTCGTGAAGAGGAAAAAGGGGATGGCGCAGAAGGGCTGAGCGGCCATTCCTGCCGGGGGCAGGCCTCCTCCGCAGGGCGGCGCAGCCTGCGTCGTGCCGACTGCTGTGTAGCCTTTTTGAGGGCATTTGGGAGCCGCCGGCGACCCGCTCCCCATCACGGCCTTCAGGCGGCCAGGCCAAGGGGTTTCCGAAAAAGCCTATCGGTCACCCTCTGCTCTTCGCGACCCTTGTCAGGGCCGGGTGTATGTTGAGCGCCTCTATGAAGTCCTTCTCGCTCCTGTGCTTGAGGTAGATGAACGAATACACAGCGACGACCGTCCCGCCAAGGACGTCGCAGAGCAGGTCCCTGAACGTGTCCCAGGGGCTGTACTGCATGTTCGTCCCGAACAGCTCGTCCACAGCGAACTCGAAGGACTCCCAGTAGGCGCCGAAGGCCATCACGAGCACGACTATCAGGAACGGCGTCCATTTCCTGGTTATTTTGACCATGGGGTCAAGCACGCTCACCGCCATGAGGGCGTAGAACGCACAGAGGGCGACTGTCACCGACGATATGGTGTGGGTGACGGTGTCCCAGACCTGGACGTCGTCGTACCTCATGAGGAGCACGCCGTAGGCATGGAGGAATATCGCCGCCTCGATCATCACTATCAGCGTCAGCGGGAGGTCGAGCACCCTCGCCCTGCGGAATATCATGGGGACGAGGCACATGAAGGCGCAGAAGAACCCCGTGTTGACCTCATATGTGGCGCTCTGGGCCTGCAGTATCGAGGCGGCGGTCATGGCGAGCAGCACGGCGGCGGCCGCGACGCACAGGATGTCGGACGCAGCCCTGCCGTTCATCCCCCCTCCCCCCC
>WRNL01000024.1 GCA_009776625.1 Methanomassiliicoccaceae archaeon
GCCCTGGGGCCCTCCAGGACCATCCCGTAGCACGTCTCCTTCGCCGTCACCCCCATGCCCATGGCATGCATCTCCCTGACCAGCTGGTCGGGGGTCACCGTCGAGCTGGGCGATATCATGACCACCCTGGTCTCCCTCTCCTCGCTCATCGCCTCTCCTCCATCACGTACACCGTCTCCTCCTCCTCCAGCTCGGCCAGCCTGCCGAGGTCGTCGAGGAACCTGCCCACGAGGTTCGTCCCGTAGGGCTCCTCCCCCGTCGGGCCGTACTCCTTGCTGTCCCCGAGCCTGATCCCGATCAGGCCGTGGTGCGGCCTCGACTGGTTCGTTATCCCGATGTCCCCTTTCTTGCACTTCTTGAACGGCTCCTGCGGGAAGAGGCTCTTCGACCTCTCCTCGTCGCCGTAGAAGGTCACCATCGGCATCCCGGGGAACGCGAACTGCGTCCTGAGGACGCCGACCGGCTTGTGGCTGAGGCCGGTGACCTTCCTGAAGTAGTAGGCGTCGCTCTGGCGGGACTCGTCGAGCTGTATCCTGAACACCCTCTCCCTCGGGACCCCGAACGTCTCCACGGCGCCTGACGACATCGCCGTCAGCGTCGCCTCGGGGGACTGGCCGACGATCACCGCGTCGTCCGAGGCGTCCCCCGTCCTGCTCTGAGCTATGCCGAGGCCCGATAGGAACCTCCCGCCCTCCGACTGCGTCATGCCCACCGAGAGGGCCCGCGCCGGCTCGGTGACCACGGTGACCCTGTCCCCGGCGGCGGCCTTGGATATTATGCCCATCCCCCTCTCCACCGCCCCGGCGGCGTTGTGCGCCGGGCTGGACTGCCTCCTCTCCTTGTAGAACAGTATGTTGCCCGTGCCCTGCCCCGTGTTCCTCACGGCCACGGCCCCCCTGCCCCTGACGGAATGGGCCTCGTCCGGGATCTCGACGTCGAGGTCGTCGCCGCAGCCCGCCACCGTCCCGGACGACTGCGTGACGTTGACGTACCCCTTCGAGGCTATGGCCAGTATGTGCTCCGCCGACGCAGGGGACCCCGCATCGAGCCTAATCAGGACGTTCGTGTCTATGGAGCAGCCTTCCTCCAGCCGGTATCCCAGGTCCTTGGTAGCCACCATGTTCTCGGCGCTGGCCTCGGAGACGATCGGCCTGATCCCCGTCAGCCCCTCCCCCTCGGCAAGCGCCTCCAGCACGTGCCTCCCCAGGGTTATCCTCCCTATGTTGCCCACGCCGGCGCCGTATGACCTGGCGTGCCCCTTCTTCGCGATCATCATGTACGTGGTGTGGTTGTCGGAGCCGCCCAGCGTGAAGAAGCAGTCATACTTCCTGTACTGCCTCTCCGCCCTGTCGGTCGGGATGTCGGTGGGGAACGAGCCGAAGGCCACTATCTCCCTGGTGGACCACCTCGCGGTCGCGCCCTCTATCCTCTGTATGGACGACTTCCACAGCCTCGCGCCGTCGGTGTCGTCGAGGCGGAGCACCATCGGCCCCCTCGGCGTCATCAGCTCGAAGTCGTCGGTCTCCCCGACCAGCCTCTCGGTGGACAGGAGGACCGACGCCAGGGAGCCGGGGTGGAAAGCCTCTCCCTTCACGGCGTCCCCGAGAGTCGCGCCCTCCCTGAGCTCCTTCGCCTTGCCGTTCACGGTGACCCTCAAAGCCCATCACCCCTCGGCGGCAGGGCCCTCTGCACCTTGGACACTATCTCGTCCAGCTTGTCCTGGGGGGCGGTCACCCCCCTGATGACCCCTGTCACTATCTCTATTATCTCCCCCCGCGTCTTTATGTCCTCGTCGGGGGGCATGACCCTCCTCGTCCTCACGCCGATGGCCGCGAAGTCCTCGTAGTCCACCGGCGCCTGCGCGACCACCACCGCCGGTATGTCGACGTTCCTCAGGATGAGCCGCGCCTTGTAGATTATGTGCTGCCTCACGTTGCCCAGGTGTATTATCGCCAGCCTGTACTGCTGTATCCTCTCCGCCTCGATGGGGTCGAGGCCGAAGTACGACGTGGTGGTCATGTCCGGCGCGTCGGCCGGCACACCCGACCCGGCGTTCACGACGAGGACGCTGGTGTCGATGCCCTCCTCCCTCAGGGCGTAGGTTATCTCGCAGACCGGCTTCGTTATGTGCCTCCTCCCGGGGCCCATCGCCACCACGACGACGTCCATCCCGCTCTCGGATATGGTCGCCCTCTGCGCCAGGCCCCCGCCGACTCCCAGGCCCATGGACTCCCTGCACTCAACGAAGCTCAGGTGCCTGCCGATCTGTTTCTTCATGTGCCACCTCACTGCTGCCTGTCGAACTCGCCGATTATCCTGTCAGGCGGCCCGATGTCGACCACCTTGCCGTTCTTGATGAACGCGGCGCGGTCGCAGCAGTTCGTTATGAAGTCCATGTCGTGGCTAACCACGACGAACGTCTCGTCCAGCGTGTCCCTCGCCTTGAGCACGGACTTCGCGATTATCACCTTGGTGATCGGGTCCATCGTGCCGGTCGGCTCGTCCAGGATTATTATCTTCGGCTCTTTGATGAGCACCTGGGCGAACGCGATCCTCTGGCACTCGCCCACGCTGAGCGAGTCCGGGTAGGCGTAGAGCACCTTCTCCACGTCCTTCCTCGGGAAGCCCACGCTCAGCAGCACCTGCACCGCCTTCATCTTGGCTAGCTCGGCGGGCATCTTCATGCCTATCGACGTGGACAGGTTCTGCAGGACCGTGTCGAAGGGGTACAGGGTGTACTCCTGGTGAAGGAACCCTATGTAAGGGGTGGCCCTGCCCTTCCCGGCGAGGCCCGCCTCGGACATGTCCACCCAGTCGTCCCCTATCCTGACCCTCACCTTGCCCGAAGTCGCGGGGGTCATCCCCGCGATCATCCTCGAGGTGGTGGTCTTGCCCGCCCCGGATAGGCCCACGAGGGCGAATATCTCCTTCTCCTTGATCTCGAGGCTTATGCCGTCGACCGCCTTGACCACCCCCCTCGACACCGAGAAGTAATGCTTGACAGCGTTCTCGAGGGATATGAGCGGCTCGCCGGCCTCCTTCCCGGCGGACTTCTCGAAACGGTACTCCGCCATGAACCTGTCCGTCACCTCCCTCGGGTCGCCCTCCGCCACTAGGCTGCCCGCGTCCAGCCACAGGGCGTGGTCGGACATCGCGGCGACCGCCTCCGGCCAGTGCGAGGCGAGGACCATGCAGATGTTGTGCTCCCTCACGTACTCCACGAGCCTCTCGTGGATCAGCGCCGACGTGTAGGGGTCCAGCGTCCCCGTCGGCTCGTCAGCCAGGAAGAACAGCGGCTCCTTCGCCAGCTGCCTGGCCATGACGATCCTCTGCTTCTCCCCCCCGGACAGGTCCCTGGCTATGTGCGTAGCACGGTGGGTCATGTTGACGAACTCCAGCAGCTCGACCGCCTTGTCCACCCGCCGGGGGTCGTTGGGGTCCAGCGCCTCCAGGATGTTCTCCACCACGGACCTGTCGCCGAACAGCGCGAACGTCCTCTGGATCATTATCGCGATGTGGCCCTTGAGCCCGTCCCTCACCGGGTCGTGCTCTTTGAGGCCCCAGAGGTCTATGCTCTCCGTCACGGCCGCCGCGCCGCACTTGGCGCAGGCCGCGCCCGGCACGGGAAGGCCCATGCCGCCGCACTTGGGGCAGCGGTTGACGTGGTACAGTATCCGCCCAGAGTCCGGGCCGTACCCCTCGCTGCCGCGTATCATGTGGATGAGGACGCTCTTCCCGGCGGCGCTCTTCCCTATGAGCCCCAGCACCTTCCCCGACGAGACCCTCGCGCTCACGTTGTTGAGGACGGTCCTCCCGTTGAAGGTCTTGGTCACGTTCTCGATGGTCAAAAGTTCGACCGGCTCTTCCATGGACCGACAAAGGCTACAAAAGATATAAAGGGTGGTGAGGGGCGGGAGGGCCTGTGATGACTCACCAGTTCATGAAGGGCGTTGCGCTTTCAGCCACAAGCGGGATGCGTGTCGCTGACCCATGGGTCAATACGGGGTTGGAGACATACGGGAGCCGGGACCGCCGTGTCAGGATGTTTTGTTTTTGCTCCATCCGATCACATCGATCGTCTTTAGGGGGGACGCATTGTCCTCGTCTGCGCCCTCTAAGATGCATTCGCCTTTGTCGGTGAACCCGACGGTGAAGACGTTCAAGTCCATCTTCTGATGCTCGTTGAGCTCGTACCCGTCGCAATAGAAGGGCAACGGCAGCGTCATCGGGTCGGAGAAGTCGTAGAACTCGTTCGTCCAGTCGCATGCCCAATAGCACCCTTCGGCCGCCAACAGGTTGTTGGCCTCGCAATAGAGCACGCCCGTCCAGATGAACGTCTCCCCGCCCTCGTCGAAACTGTGCTTCGGGACGTAATGGGCGATGTCCCCGCCCTCGATCTCCATCACAGAGTACCCGTACAGGCCTGTTTTGAAGATTATGTACCCTTTGCCGTTCTTATGGCGGATCAGCTCGACCAGCGGAACGTCGTCCGTGGTCCTGTAGTCCAAGAGGACTGTGCCGTCGGCACGGGACACGGTCACTCTTTTTGCAGAAAAATAGACTGACCTGCCGTCGGCACGGACCTCCATTTTGCCGAAGGAGAGGTGGCGCACCTCGTACTCTTTATCGTCATCCAGATAGAACACCTCATCTTCTAGGGGCTCGAGGTCGAAGAGCCAATTGGACCTTTCCCTTCGGAGCCTGTATTCATCCGTGTATGCCACGTTCTCCATGTTCCTTTCGCTCATTCCCATCGTTCCAGCCGTCATATGATGCGGGGCGGGTTTAAGCCTTATGCTCGCCTCGGGCCCCTTGCGGCATGCCTCCAGCCCGCATATCGCCACAGCGGCAGGAGGGAGTCGTTACCTTTTTTTAGGTTGGATGCGGTATGCGACCGCAATGGCATACAGGAACGCTTCCAGGCTGGGGGGGCCGATACCGAAGTTCGGGGACTACCATGTGTGGAAGGCCCTATACTGCATAAGCCAGGATTCCCCCCTCGGCAGGAAGAGCCTGGCATCGTCCCTGGATATAGGGGAGGGGAGCACGAGGACCATCCTGAGCATGCTGCACGAGGACGGGCTGGTCACCATCAACAAGAACGGCGTCTCCCTCACGAAAGCGGGCATGGACGCCTGGAAGGCCGTCAGGATGGACGTCGGGGGCGTCAGCCTGCCCGACCTTACCATCGGCAAGAACGACTGCGCCGTCAGGGTCCCGGGCGCGGCCGTCAACGTCAAGTTCGGGTGCGAGGAGAGGGACACGGCGATCAAGCAGGGGGCCACAGGGGCGACGACTCTAGTCTGCTCCAACGGGGTGCTGATATTCCCGGGCTCGTACTATCCGGTGGACAAGTCCGTGGAGTCCGCCATCAGGGGCTGCTTCGACATCAGCGACGGGGACGTGGTGATCATCGGGACGGCCGCCACAAGGTCGGCGGCGGAGCTGGGCGCAGTGACCGCCGGGCTTGAGCTCATAGGGGGGCTGCAGATAAGGCGCGAGCTCGACGACGTCCTCACGCAGAGGAGCACGGGGAGCGAGCTTCTGTCCCTCGCCTTCGCTGTGCACGACCTTGTGGGGGGGCTCCCAGTCTGTGCCAAGAGCAGGGACAACCTGGGCATAAGGATAGAGAACGGGCAGGTCATCGACAACGCCTACACTGGCGCGGTCCTTGAGGAAGTAATTAATGCTGGCACCACTATAAGGAAAGTAGCCATATCCGGGCCTTACAAAGGAATCCGGGTGATAGTGACGCCGATAGAGCTCGACAACAGGGTCATAGCGGCGATCGGCGTCGTGGACATCAGGAGCATGGCCGGGACAAACAACTTGATAAGGTTAAGGAGTGACGAAGAATGAGCGACGAGTGCAAGGTGACTGTAGATGCGGGAGTATGTAAGATGATAACCGTCATCACAGCGAAATCGAACCCCGACACAGGGATGATAGACATCGACATCCAGAGCGATTGCCCCAACGTGCTGAAGATGTCCTGGTCGGTGAAGCCGATCTGCCCCTACACGGAGGTGGAGGCGGCGATGAACGAGACCGAGATCTACAAATACGCGAGCGATGCGTTGCCACACGCCGCATGCCCGGTCCCCTGCGGGGTGATCAAGGCCATCGAAGTGGCCGGCGACCTCGGGCTCAAGAGGGACGTCACGATAAAAGTGGAGTGAGGGCGTTCTGAAACAGCGATGGGCGGCGACCGCCCATCGCTAACTGTTTTATAATCACTTCCCATTTTATTATCGATGACAGACGGAACAGGCTGCAAGCCTTTGGAGATAATAAAAGGCATGAGGGGCGTGGTGAACGCCTTCCTCCTTGACAGGGACATCCTCGGCCGGATGAGGGAAGAGGAAGAGAAGGTCAAGGCCATGGGCAACATATCCGTGCACAACGAGGGGTTCGGCGAGGCTCTCAAAAGGGAGAACGTTATCGCAATAATAAAGGATCCCCGATTCAGGCCCCCGCCTGAGCCCACCGTGGTCCTGGTGTCCGACAAGGGGGAGCTCATGGGGCTGGAGGTGTTCCCCTTCACGGCCAAGGAGTACCTGGAGAGGGAGGACGTGGTTTGGCTCTCGGACGCGTTCGTCCTTTTCCCGAACGTCAAGGGGATGGGCGGGGAGAAGTTCATAATGCCCCCGGTGTCGTTCCCCGAGCTGAACGAGGGGAACGGGTGCAGGGACGTCGTCTCATGCAGCCCTGCGCCGACCTGCGACCTGATGATGAGGACGTACTACGAGCTCCAGGACGACCCCAGGCTGGCGAGCGTGCTCGTGGGGTACAACAACGCCTGATGCCAACGGCGGATCCCGCCTCACCTGTGCCAAAGGCCCCTCATCGCTGGTACAGGCCGATGAGGTACGGGATCTCGATGGCCGACTCGTAAGCGATCTCGGCCTCCTCCTCAGAGATCCTAACCGCCTTTACTCCAGGATACCGCACGTCCACGGCGTAGGCTCCCAACTCACTCGCTATCTCAATTGCCCGCTGGATCTCAGGGGAGTCAGGGAAAGCCTCCAGCAACAATACAAGATCATGGGTCTTGGAGGGAGGAATCCCCATATCTGCAAGCTTGGCCTTGATCATCTTCTCAGCATACTGCTGTGCGTGAAAACAAAGGGAATCTTTCGGATATTCCTCGTATGAACGCAGGATATCCATAGTCATGAGATCACTCTTCGCCTTGTCTACATAGCTGGAAGCCTCATGCCTCATACGCCACAACCCCCGTCTTAGAAATCACGCTTGCAAAGGACGACACATCGTCTTTGAGTTCCTCATACTCGTCTGGGGTCAGGACGAACAGGTCCATGGCGATCGGGATGCCCCTCATAGCCGCTCGGATGGGTCCTGACCTTCTGTAATATGATAGTTCCGTGTCCATTATGACAAGCATGTCCACGTCACTGCCGTCCACAGCAGAGCCGTTCGCGACCGACCCGAAGATTATGATTTTTTTGGGAGAGAACATGCTCACTATCCTTTCAACCATCTTGTCCAGAAGGACGTAATCGAACATCTCGCACCCAAAGGACATAATCCCCAGGAAGGGTAATAAACTCTTCTATCAGGCGAGATTACTTTGAACATATAATTTTCCATGCAGAAGAAGAAAAAGAGACTCGAAAAAGAGGACGTCTGTACCCGTTATGTGATATATGGTGCATGAACGCTCCGCGACCAGCTTTTCGTAGGGCACCCCTGACACCCAATGTGGTTAAATCCCATGACGGCAATCCCGCCGCACCCATGATACTGAACAGATGCCCCAAATACTCCCCTGGAACAGGGATAAGGACTATACCTCCCGAGAAGACCCTGGAGAGGGTCCTCCCCATACTCCCGCAGGTGGGGATATGCGACCCGGAGGACATCACGCCCCTCGACAACATCGGGATCCCCGTGTTCGCGGTGGACAGGCCAGGGGCCTCCCCGGGTGCTGTCAAGAACTATAACGGGAAGGGCGCGACCCCGGAGCAGGCGAAGGCCTCCGCCGCTATGGAGGCGATGGAGAGGTACAGCGCGGAGCGGAGGGACACGGACGAGGTCGTCCATGGGACGCTCGAGCAGGCAATGGGGGTCGGTCTCACGGTGGATCCGAAGGACCTCATACTCCCCAACAGGACGCTCGACATCTACCAAACGGCGGAGATAGCCTGGGTCAAAGGGTACGAGATGTTCAGGGGGTCGCCCATATGGGTCCCCGCCTGCGGCGTCTTCCACCCCTATTTCCCAGACGGCGACCTGCCGCTGTTCAGGTACCACACGAATGGCATCGCCGCCGGCAACACGATCGAGGAGGCGATCCTGCATGCGCTGTTCGAGCTGATCGAGAGGGATGCCTGGTCCATGGCGGAGGAACGCGGGAGGGCGGCCGCCGACGTCGTCGTGGACGAGGGCTCCCTCTCTGGGAGGCTCATGAGGAAGATGGAGGACCAAGGCATCAAGATTCACCTCAAGGATCTCACCCACGACATCGGGATCCCCACCATCGGAGCGGCCGCCGACGACACCGTTGCGAAAGACCCAGAGCTACTCACCATCGGCGTGGGGACCCACCTGTCCCCAGAGATAGCCTGCGTGAGGGCAATCACCGAGGTCGCCCAGAGCAGGACCACCCACAAGCACGGCGTCAAGGGCAACGCCAGGCTGCTTAAGATAGCTAACGATATGGGATACGAGAAGGTAAAGAGGGTGAACACCGTCTGGTACTCGGAGTTAAAAGAGAAGACCCGCCTGGAGGATATGGCTGACCTCTCGACGCCTTATGTGCTGGACGACATCGAGGTCGTACTCGACAGGCTGGTGAGAACAGGTTTCGACATGGTGATCGTCTCCGACCTCACCAGGCCGGAGACGGGCGTGCCTGTGGTGAGGATGACCGTCCCAGGCCTCGAAGTGTCGACTATGGATCCCGAGAGGGAGGGCGCGAGGCTCCGCGGCATGTGGCCGTCGTGAGGCGGTATCCCGAATACAATGGCGTACGATCAGCGGAGCCTTCACGGCATGACGTACCCCCCGTCACCTGAATCGCACAGGGGCCGTGTTTCGCGAGTACAGGTCATCGACCCCTTATGAAAAAGACGCACAGAATATACGAGGCATGGGGCGTGTGGGCGGCAGGGATGATTCAAGTATGGCATCTGGACATCGCAGGGTTCTTCCCTTCACATCTGATGATCGACTATGAAGACGTCGGCGCCTATCAGTTCCTCTATCGTATCGATTCTTGCGAAAACATAGATTGCGCCGCCGCATAAAGCATCCCTGATCCATTTATCTACGCCCTCTGCGTGAGGGGGGAAGAAGTCCTCTTCGTCAATCTGCATGAGGAACGATAGGTGCTTTTCGGTCAGCACGGGCTCCAGCCTTCTTGCCTGCGAGCCCCTTATGGGATGTGCGCCGCCGCCGATCTTTGAACCGCTGTCCTCTTGGCCGCATGGTTTTAAGTCAAGATAGAAAGAAAGCGCATTGCAGATCGAAGAGCCGTCCAGATCCGTTGCGGCGACACTCCATTCGGGCAGGTCTGTGTCTGGATCAACGAAAACGGATATGTTCATTTGTTTTTCCTTAGGCGAGAAACATCCTTTGGAAAAGGTGGCATAGTGCCTGAACCTTTCCTCCGGGTCAGCGGGGTGTCGCGCGTCGCCAGCAAACCAGCACATGAACGGGGTCCGCTCTGAGGATCGTTGGATCAGCGCCCCTTCTGTCCTTTTTTTGAACATCTCATTGAAACCCATTGTCCTTCCCTCCCTTTATCCATAGGAAGTATGTCTGCTATAGCTCACAGCGACCATGTTTTTATAAAGATTACCGCCGCATCCGCTCGCTTAGACAAAAAAGAAAAATAAAAGGGAAATGGAAATGGTTTAGCCGCCGCTGGGCGTGAAACGCTCTGTGTCCACCTATTCCTCCGCCCTGCGGGGGGAGGTGGTGGGCATGCTTTTGTGTGAACTTATTTAGATAGACGCGTTCATAACAGCATTGTGGGAACCATGCCAAACAATCATAATCACTCTTTTGAAGAGGTGTGTGATATCGTGGGCCGTGTGGCAGCTGAGTACGGGGTAGAGAAAGTATATCTTTTCGGCTCCAGGGCACGCGGCGACGAACATGAGGGGAGCGATTATGATTTTTTCATAGTTCCTGGGAAACTAAGGGGGCTTATACGGCTGAGCAGCCTGATCATCGCTCTCGGTGACGCCCTTGGCGCCGAAGTGGACGTGATACCTGAAGGTTCGGTTGACGATAGGCTGAGCATAGAGATATTCCACGACCGGAAACTTGTCTATGAGTTGTGAGGAAAAGGAATGACCCCGCATTGACAAATGGGCGGATGGGGGTTTCCGGTTCGCCTCCCCACAGTATGCGTGGGAGTCCAGAGCTACGGCTCGTCCCGAAAGAAAAAAAGAAAAATAAAAGGGAAATGGAAATGGTTTAGCCGCCGCCGCTGGGCGTGAAGCGCCTTATGTCCACCTCTTCCTCCGTCCTGCGGAGTTCCTCGATGGCCGCCTCGGCGCCCTCCCGCCCTGCGGGGCCCCTCTCGCGCTCCTTGAAGGACACCTCTATGTACTCCGACTTGTCCGCCGGCCTCAGGTACTCGGCGTCGTAGTAGAGCCCGGTCCGGTCGAGCCTTGCCCAGGCCCTCCCGTCCCTCTCCCTGACGTCCAGCACCTTCCCGACCGTCGATGTCGGGATGTACTTGAGTATGTCCCCCTCCATCATGGGATCAGCCCTTGATGACCGCGGTCCTCTCGCCGGCCGGGACGAACTCCCTGAGCCCGCCTCTCCCGATCTCCTTCGTCACGTTGGCGAAGTCGAAGATCAGGCTGGGGTCGGCGAACGCGACGCGTATGTACGGGTTGGCCGTGAACGCGTCGCCGCGTGCGACGTGGGGCGCCTTCGCGATGCCGGCGTACCCGCAGAGGTGGCCGACGTTCATCGCGTAGTTGGGGTAGTTGGGCCCTCTCAGCTCAGCGGGCAGGCCCTCGTCGGACCTGTACGCGAAGGAGTTGGCGGAGCCGCACTGGTCCTGCAGGTCGTACCCGTAGAACCCGAGCCTTCCGGTCCTCTCCTTGTGCTGGAGCATCGACAGGTACCACATGTTCAGGCCGCAGTCCGCTATGCCGGTCGCCATCGCTCCCGCGATGCCGGTCGTCGCGGCCGCTACCGTCGCCCTCTGGGACCCGCCGAAGTGGGTCTCCATGATGGCCGGGTACCTCTCGTACATCTCCAGAGCGTACGCGTTGATCTCGTCCCCGAGCTTCATGAGCTCGTCGTACTTGGAGGGGTCGAGCTTGCAGAACCCGCCGTACTTGTCCTTGATGACGTCTATCGCGTGATAGACGTAGTCGTCGAGGATGTTGTCGGTGTATGCCGCTGTCGCGTACTGGGTGAACCCTACGCCGCCGGACATGTACCCGCCCAGGTATATCTGGTCGAATATCGCCGCGCCGAGGCCGACGGTCTCGAGGACCGCCCTGCCGGGGTCGTCCGGGTAGACACGGTCGGACTGTATCATGTCCGCGAAGAACCCGAAGGGTATCCCGCCGGGCTCGTTGGGGCCCCTCGCGCGCCTTGCCGGCATCATCGTCCCCATGTTGATCGACTGGTGCTTGGCGGAGTACGCGAAGTCCGCGATCGCCGCCTCTCCAGCCGCCAGCTTGTAGGACGAGATGAACGCCATGGAGATCTGCATCGCCGCGTGCCTGGACACGGTGGCGCCGTCCATGAGCCTCCCGACGATGGTCGGGACGCGGACGGCCTGCATCAGGGTCTTCCCGATGGCCTTCTTCAGCTGCTCGGCCTGTGCCTTGGGGAAGAGCTTGTTGATGTCTATGACGAACCTCTTGTCGATCTCGTCGATGAGCTCGTCGTCGCCAGAGTACACCTTGACGTACGAGTCGTACACCAGGGCGGGGTTGACCTCCGCCATGTGCTCCTGGACGATCGCGCCGCCGGGCATCGTGTGGTTGACCGCCTCGAGGTATGCGTTGATGGTCTCAGGGGTGACCTCTTTCCCGAGCCTCTTCTCGATGGTGCTGTGGGGGGAGTCGAGGCCTACGAGTATGGTCCTCCTGATGTCGTCCCACGCCTGCTGGATGGCGGCGTTGTTGACGCAGTGGAGGTCGTCCGCCTCTACGTATATGTCCGTGTGGGACAGCTGGTAGGGCATCCACGCCCTCTGCCCCAGGGGGACGCCTATGTCCTCGTTCATCATCGGGAAGCCGCGCTTCTTGGCGATAGCCTGGGCCGACTTCTGGAACTCGACCTTGCTCTTGGACTGTTTCCAGCCTCCGTAGATGTAGTACTTCGTCTCCATGTCGGTCGGGTCCTCTTTGAACTTCTTCTTGACCGCGTCCATGAAGAGCTTCTCTTTCTGTTTGGCTGCCATGTTCACACATCCTTTACGTTGAAGGGCTGGTAACCGCCGAGGGTCCTGAGCTTGTGTATCCTGAGCCCGTAAGCGGTGACCTCTTTGTCGTCCCTCATGTCCACGCCGTCCGCCCTGAATATGGTCGTCCTCTTCTTGAGGTCGGCCATCGATGCGGGCTTGCCGACGGATATCTTCCTGTCAAGGGGCACTGCGACCTGGTCCTTGACGTACACTACCTCTTTCTTCTCCTTGTCCCAGACGTACCTCTGCCAGGCGTCGAACATCAGACCGTTCTCGTCGAGGCGGCAGGCGTGCCCGTGCACGGTGGCGCCCCTGATGCCCGTCAGGGCGGGGTCGAATGTCTCGTTGTCGATCATCTCCTTGGCGAGTTTCTCAAGGTCCCTCTCCCTCATCTCGATGATCTGCCTCCCGGACAGCGTCCCGGTGTCAAGGCCCCTGTACCTCGAGAGGTACATCCACGCCCTCTGGTACGGCGATATGGGTGCGAAGTAGACGGAGTCCGTGAACTGGATGTACCTGATCCTGTCCCCTTTCTTTGCCCCGTCTATCGGAACGACGAGCTTCCTTATCGGGCAGTCGGGCTCCTTCCCCTCCTCGAGCGGGGGGTGTATGGATTTGTAGTCCTCTCCAGGCTGGCGGTGTCCCATGATCCTGACGACGTCGTCCATGGAGATATCGCGAAGTTTCTTCAATTTCACCTTGGGGTCCATCACTTTCTTCCTGTTCTTGGCAGGGGTGGTGGTTCCAGGGTAGAACTGTCTTTTGTATGCTGTCATAATTTTCACCTTTATTTGTAGTCCCTGAGGGTCTTTCTGTATTTTGAGTATCTTCCTACTGTGAGGTCGAACCCGCGCGGCAGGTTCGCCTCGCACGCGGCCCTTATCTTCTCGACGGCCTCCCCCAGCATCTCCTCGTCCTCCACATCGAGCTCGATGTAGAACGCCCCGACCTGGTACCTCAGCTCAACCTCGCGTCCGGCGACCATTATCACCTTGCGCTCGGAGTGGTTGTTGGGCAACCCTTTGCCGGGGCCGCTCCCCAGGACCTCCGAGATGCTCTCTCCGGTCATGTTTATCTGCCTGATGCGGTCGATGGGGTCGAGCGCGTTCAGCACCTTCTCGGTGGTGTCCGCGCTCAGCAACGTGTGGGAGAATATCTCCACTTCGGGAAGGGGTATCCCCGCGTACTCTACAGTTGGTTCACTCAACATAACGACCTCAGAGCTTCTTTGCGATCTTCTTCGCCTCGGCGCCTACCACCTGGATGGGCGTGCGGAATTCGATCATGTCGCCGAACACTTCTTTGATGAGTCCGGACGTCGCTTCTGGCGAGAACGTCTGCGTTCCACCGTCGAGGCAGTTGGCCGCGGTGACGGCGGGGATCAGGACGCCCTTGGAGTGCTTCGTGACGACGTGGTTGCCGTGGAACAGGCCGGGGCCTCCGCCTCCGTAGATGGAGTGAGAGAAGAAAGACATGCCCACGCCCACGCCTGCGGATCTCCCGTAGTCGGTGCCTGGCAGCCCGGTCTCGTGCTCCAGCAGGTCGTTCCAGTACAGGACCGTCCCGGGGACTCCCTGCGCCGCCCTCGCGGCGCCGATGTTAACCATGACGGCCGCTACCTGGCCGATGGCCGCGTAGGCGTTCCAGAGGGGGAGGTCCTTCGTCGAGTACACCTTGTACCCGGACGGGAGCGTCTCCTTCACGTATATGACGTTGTCGTCGATCGCCCTCTCGACGAGCGACTCGACGACGGAACCGACGGTCCCGGTCTTGCCGTTCTTTTTGACTATTGTGTAGAGGATGTTGTTCGCGTTGAGGCCCTGGTATGCGAGGCCCAGCAGGTGGCTCCTCTCGAAGTTCCCAATGGCGTCGCCCATCTCGAAGGCGCCGCACTGCTCGAATATGGACGAGAGCGCCACGCCCTGCATCGCGTTCTTGTTGACGAGCGCGACAACGTGGTTGGCCATGATGTTCCTGAGGGCGTACCCCGCCCCCTCGTTGTTCTGCGGAACGTCGAGGATCGACTTGACGTTCGCGCCGTCGAATGTCACCGTCTGCGGGTACCTCCCCCAGACCGCCCCCTTGACCATGTTGGCCTTGTACATGGGGACCTTGAACTCGTCGATGATCGCCTCGGTGACCGCCGACGCCACGGATGTGAACCCGGTGGTGTACTCCACGCCGGCGTTCATCCTTGCCTCCGGCACTATTACGACCAGGCTCTTCCCGTCCGCCTTTATGGCGATGGATGTGTCGTCGTCCGGCGTAACCTGGACCTTCTCTTTGACTGCAGCCGCAATCTTCTTCGCGTTCTCGACCAATTTTATGTCGATCTCCTTGCCTTTGATCTGCGCCTCACCCATGTTCCCGGTCTTCAGAGCTTTCTCGATACCGGCAAGGTTGACTGCAACAGTTCTCTTGGTCAGAGATGCGATTTTCTTGATCGCGTTGTTGCGCAACGGACTGATGGCTTCCAACGGGATTTCTTTCGCTATGCGTTTACCGTTGTCGTCATACAGGTCGATTACGTCCTTGTATTTTGGCATTTCATACCTCCTTTTTTAAATAACTCGCAGGAAACGGTGATTTTTCCCGCATACCCCTTGCAAAACCATGTAACGTGTTATCCAATATAAAACCATGTGAAAAAGCACGGCTTTCTGCCAAAGTCCGACCATTTCCAGGCTGTGGGGGCGGCGGCGGGAATGGGGGGGACGATGCCTGCGCCCCGTTCATCGTATTTAAAAGTTATTGGGCGTAACATCCTTCATGCCTGCGGGCATGTTTTTATTGTTAACAATACAGAAACGGATAACACCGGCGGGCTCAGCCCCTGCTCGCCTTGGCGAGGGGGCCGCCCGCATACCTCTCCAGCCTGGCGACGTACCCCGGGATCAGACCGTAAGGTATGCCGCAGGCCATCTCCCCGGCGGCCATGTCCGTCCTCTTCCTGCACCCGAAGCACCCCAGCGAGATGTTGGGGGCCCCCGTTGCCATGGGGACGGCGGTGACGTCCTCGCACGCGCACTGGAACGGGGCGGTGCTGAACGTGGCGCGGCCGCCCCCCTCCGCCGTCATCATCGCGACCACCCAGTACACCCTCTCGACCAGATCCGCTATTATCACCACGTCGGGTACGAACCCCGCCCTCCCCAGCGGGCACACCGCCTCGCCCACGGTCTTGTATGGGACGATCGCCCTCTCGTCCATCATCCTCTTGGCCGCTTCGACCGAGTCGTGTATCCCTATCCCTGCGTGGAACTCGCCGGATGCCGCCTTGGCAGGGGTCTCGGTCATCCCGAGGACCGCCGCCCCTATGTGGCAGTTGGACATCTCGAAGGGCACGTTGAGGCATTCGCCGCCCCTCGCCCGGAACACGGCCTGGCAGTGGCTGAGCTGGGAGCCTGGCACCGCCGGCCCCTCGGGGTAGGCCTCGCCCTCCCTGACCAGCCTCACCGCCACCGGCTCGTGCGCGAGGCCGAGGAGG
>WRNL01000025.1 GCA_009776625.1 Methanomassiliicoccaceae archaeon
TGCTGCTCCCCCCACGACCTATCCAGGCACGGGATACAGCCGAGAGGGTGCATCGGCAGGGAGCTGATGGCGGCGCTGGGCGTGCCCTCCGAGGAGCCGCCCGCGCCCATCAGGGAGGGATGCCTGTGCGTGAGGAACGTGGACCTGGGGGAGTACGACACCTGCGACCACGACTGCGTGTATTGTTATGCGAACTGCGGCACGGACGTCGCAAGGAAACGGAGGCGCTACGACCCGAAGGGCGAGATGCTCCACGGCCGTCTGCGGGAGGGCGACACGGTGGTCGAGGCCGCGCCGAGGAGGAACTCGAGGATCACGGACTTCTGAGCGCCCGTCATCCGGCCCCTCGTAGTCCGCCATTATCTCCCCCCTGTCCTCCATGGTCGCCGCGGCGCACTCGATCTCCCTCTGGGAGTACTTCTTCAGGCGCGTCACGTACATCTTCCTGTATTTGTAGGCCCCTTTTTCGTCGTCCCTGGCCATGCAGATCTTCCACATGTAGAAGAACGGCTCGAAGGAGGCGTTGTGCTTAGAGCCCCTGCTGCCCTCTATCGCTGACAGGAAGGCCCCCGCCTCGTCGGCCCTATTTAGGAAATAGAGGGCGATGCCGTAGCTTATGAGGTAGTTGACGACCGCGCCGTAGTTCTTGACGCCCGCCAGGGCGTCCTCGTACTGCACGCATGCCCGCCCATAGTCCTTTTGGAACAGGAAGATGTTTCCCGTGTTGTAGTGGACGTGCCTCAGCGTTTTGAATCCCCCCTGTGAAACGATCCCCAAGGCGATGCGGCTCTTCTACTCGGCCTCGGCGTAGAGCCCGGCCTCTGCCAGCACCCCGCAGTAGTCGCTGAAGAACATGGCCTGGTCGAAGGAGTTGTCCCTATCGGACTTGTAGGTCCTCCACTCGTGCAGGGCCGCCATGTCCGCCTCGACGCCCCGGAGGAGCTCCAGCGCCTGGTCGAACCGGAGGCCTCTGGCCAATACCATCGCATCGTCCCATGCTTTGAACTGCGGCACAGCGGAGGCCATATCATTCATCTCTGGGTGCGGGGACGCCCCGGATTGCGACTGGAATGGCGGCATATTAACCTTTGCAGGGCAGCCCTCGCCGCAAGGCTGGGAGGGTCAAACGATAAATACAGAATCAATAATCAGATGGACATGGAACGCTCAGGCGGGAACGTCTCTCTGATCAGAAGGGTGAACCTGGTGTTCAGGTTCAGCTACACGCTCCCCTTCTTCATGGCATCTGTTTGCGGGTCGCTCTTCGCGCTCCTCTTCTACGAGCCCCCCATCCACGTGGTGGTGCTCATGCCGCTCGTGGCCCTTCTGCTGGCTGTGTTCGTCAACTTCTCCAACGACTACTTCGACCACAGGTCGGGTGTGGACAGGATCAGGTTCAGCGAGAAGGAGGAGATGATGAAGGCGATGGACTCGGAGTTCATGAAGAAGATCTACTGGGAGGGGAACCCCTTCGACGACGGCCTGGTCACGGACAGGCAGGGCAGGGTCGCCATGGCCGCGCTCGTGTGCGCGGCCGCCCTGCTGGCGATCCCCATAATGCTGCACGGGGGGTGGGTCGTCGTGGTGTTCGGCGCGGCGGGGGTGTTCCTGTCCTACTTCTACACCGCGCCGCCCCTGGACCTCGGCGCGAGGGGCCTCGGCGAGGCGGACGTGGCGGTGTCCTTCTTCATGCTCGTGTTCTGCTCGTTCTATGTGGCTACCGTCGACTTCGACATGGGGACGTTCGCGACGGCCGGGGTTTTCGACACCGAGCTGTTCGTGTTCGCCGTCATGGTCGGCACGCTGGTGGGGCTCATGAGGCTCACAGATTCCATGTCAGGCCAGGATGCGCACATCGCCAACGGGGAGAGGAGCATATCTGTGCGTTTCGGCCTCGACGGGGCCGTGAGGATCGCGAAGGCGCTCATCGTGCTCGCCTACGCCATGGCGGCGGCGATGGCGGTGATGAACCCCGTGTACCTCCTGCTGTTCCTCACGCTGCCGCTGATGCTGAAAGCCTGCAGGGTGATGGACGAGAGGGGGGCGCAGTGGTGCCTGAGGGCCGCCCCCTTCTTCTTCGGCGCGGCGTTCCTCACGGAGCTGCTCTTCGTGGCCGCCATAGCGGTGAAGTACGCGTTCGACGTCGGGTCACTTCTTTGACATGGCGAATATCGACGACATCTCGCTTATCGTCGAGACGCTGCCCCGCTTTATCAGGTAGTACTCCCTGACTGCCGCGAACCCGCACTGCTTGCAGGACGGGGTGTCGTGCATGGGGCACCCGTTGTGGTGGGACCCGTCCGGAACGATGAACACGGTGACGTGGTACGGGCACTTTTCACTCCAGTCTTCTTCCGTAAGAAGCTCAAGGCCGCGCTTCGAGTTCAGGACGGGATACCCCGCTTTCTTGAGCGCCCTTATCTCCTCCACGGCCGCTCTCTTCTCGTCGGGCGTCAGAGCTATCTCGTAGGGCGGGGGGGTGATGAAGTTGAATATGACCCCCGCCATCTTCTCGTTGTCCCTGACGATCCTGGCGGTCTCCTCGATGTGCCCGAGGTTGTCCTTCTGTATCACCATGTTCGCATATATCGATCCGCCGAACTCCGCTGCGGCGACGTTCTCCATCAGCCTTTCGAACACGCCCTCGCCCCTGATCGCGTCGTGCACCTCCCTGGGGCCGTCCAGGCTCACGGAGATCACGTCGGATCCGGTGAACAGCCTGTTCATGCCGTTGGTTGTGTACCCCACGTTGTTGTAGCCGATGTCCTTCGCAGCCTTTATCAGGTCGCCGAGGTCCTTCCCGCCGTCGGACCACATGGTGGGCTCGCCGCCCTCGAAGTACGCTATCTTCGCGCCGTTCTTGGACTGGAGCTCCAGCTCCCCCACGATCTCGTCGTATGTCAGCCTGCTCTTCCCCAGGGCGTTGGCGCCGTTGCTGTGTATGCTGCAGTGCTTGCACCTGAGGTTGCATTCGAAATTGATTATCAGCGTGCTCACTAGCGGCGCCTTGCTCCCGAACAGGGATCCCAGCCACCATCTAGCATAACCAAGCATCTCGCCTACGGCCATGCCCTTCGTATCCCCCATTCCGTATAAATGGGATTCGCGTGCCGGCAGAGGATCAGTTCCTCTCCTTCAAGCAGCAGTAGAAGGCGTGGACCGCCTTGTACAGGAGGTACACGTCCGTCTTGGAGGTCACCTCGAAGGGCGAGTGCATCGAGAGCACGGGGACCCCTATGTCCACCGTGTCCAGGTTGTGGAGGGAGATGTCTGACGCTATCGTCCCGCCGCCGCCGATGTCCACCTTCCCCAGCTCGCCCACCTGCCACGGTATCCCTGCGTCGTCCAGCACCTTCCTTATGAAGCCCATGGTCTCGGCGGAGGCGTCGTTCGTGGAGTACTTGCCCCTGCTGCCCGTGTACTTCGACACCACCGGGCCGCGGTTCAGGAAGGAGCAGTTGGACTTCTCGAACACGTCCCCGAAGGCGGGGTCGATGGCTGCGTTGACGTCGCAGGACAGGCAGAACGACCTCTTCAGCACATGGCGCGCCTGGAGGCCGTAGGCGGACACGAAGTCCTCGAGGAAGTCCCTGAAGAAGAACGACCTCATCCCCGTGTTCCCGTCAGAGCCTGTCTCTTCTTTGTCAGCGAACACGGTCACTGTGGTGAACTCCGGCTCCTCGCAGTCGGTCTCCGCCATGAGGCTGGCGAACGCGCAGGCGCTGTCGTCTTGACCGTATGCTCCGATCATCGACCTGTCCAGGCCGACGTCCACAGGCTTGAACGCGGGGACCGCGCACAGCTCCGCGCTCAGGAAGTCCTTCTCCGTGATTTTATACTTCTCGAAGAGCAGGTTCATTATGTTCAGCTTCACCTTGCCGGACACCGCGTCGTCCTTGAACGGCCAGCAACCCACGAGTATGTTCAGCTGCTCCCCCTCGATCGCGTCGGAGGCGGGCTTCTTCATCTGGTTCATCGCGAGGTGCGGCAGCAGGTCGGTGACGCAGAACACGGGGTCCCACTCGTCCTCCCCCAGCCTGACCTTCACCGACTTACCGTCGGCGAGCGAGATCACCCCGTGCAGGGACAGGGGGATGGCCGCCCACTGGTACTTCTTTATCCCCCCGTAGTAGTGCGTCTTGAGGTACGCCATGTCCGTCTCCTCGAAGAGAGGGTTCGGCTTGAGGTCGAGCCTCGGGCTGTCTATGTGGCTGACCCCGATCCTGAGCCCGTCCGCCACCGGCCTCCTGCCCAGCGTCACCATGACAAGGGCCTTGTCCCGGTTGTTCATGTAGAACTTCTCGCCCGCGGCGTACATCCTCCCTAGCTGGAACTCCCCGTACCCTTTCTTCTTCAACAATGGGACGACGTTCTCGACGACCTCCCTCTCTGTCTTGTACGACAGGAACTTCTTGTACCCCTCGCAGAAAACCTTGGCCTCGTCCAGGAGTGTCTCGTCGATCTCCCCGATGTTCTTGGGCCTCATCAGGAGCCTCTCCTCCAGCCTCTGCCCCTCGCTCTTTTCCTCCGCCATGGAGCCATAACCCCCTGCGATTACTTGATGTTTGTGTAGGCGTCCCCCCGCGTCATTACCTGACCGCCGCCGATAAGGAGGCTGGCCACCGCATATTTAGGGCCTTTATAGGGCGTCCGTCCCGGGCGGCGGCGCCCTCAGGAGGGACTCGAGCCCTGCCGTCCTCAGCGTCCTCACGGAGTTCAGTATGGCGATGACGGCCACGCCGACGTCGGCGAACACAGCCTCCACGAGGGTGATGTGCCCCATCGCGCCTAGCGCCAGGAACACCGCCTTCACGCCGATCGCGAACACGATGTTCTCGATGGATATCCAGCGGGTCCTCCTCGCGACCCTGATGGCGACGGGGACCTTCGACGGCATGTCGTCCATTATCACGACGTCGGCCGCCTCTATCGCGGCGTCCGACCCCATGACGCCCATCGCTATCCCCACGTCGGAGCGTGCCAGGGAGGGCGCGTCGTTCATCCCGTCCCCCACGAAGGCCACCGACCTGCCCTCGGACAGCAGCCGCTCGACGATGCCGATCTTGTCGGCGGGCAGGAGGTCCGTGTAGACCGACCCTATCCCCAGCGGCCTCGCGACATGCTCGCCGGCGGCCCTCGTGTCCCCCGTCAGCATCGCGACCTCCCTCACCCCGGCATCCTTGAGCATCGCCACCGCGGACGCGGAGTCGCGCCTGACCCTGTCGGATATCACTATGCAGCCGGCGTACTCCCCGTCCACGGCGACGTGGACGGCGGTCCCGAACGCGTCGGGCGCTTCGAAGGCCACCCCGTTCTCGGACATCAGCCCCCCGTTGCCGGCCAGCACCCTGCGCCCGTCGACCTCGGCCGCCACGCCCCTGCCCGCCGTCTCCTCGCATGTGCCGACGGCCGAAACGTCGATGTCCTTCCCGTAAGCCTTCCGTATGCTCACGGCGACGGGGTGGCTGGAGTGGAACTCCGCATGGGCGGCTATCCTCAGCAGACCCTCCGCGTCCATGCCGCGCGGCGTCACCCCCTCCACGTCGAACACCCCCTCCGTGAGGGTGCCCGTCTTGTCGAACACCACCGTGTCCACGCCGGCGAGCGCCTCGAGGTAGTTCCCCCCTTTGACGAGTATCCCCATGCGGGAGGCGCCGCCGATGCCTCCGAAGAAGGCGAGCGGTATTGATATGACGAGGGCGCAGGGGCAGGATATCACCAGGAACGTCAGCGCCCTGTACAGCCACTCCTCGAAAGGGGCGCCGAAGGCCAGCGGGGGGACGGCCGCCAGCAGGAGCGCGGACAGGACCACCGCCGGGGTGTAGTACCTCGCGAACTTCGTCACGAAGCTCTCCGACCTGGACTTGGCCTCGTACGCGTCCTCAATCAGGCTGACGATCCGGGAGGCGGTCGAGTCGGCATGTAGCGAAGTGACCCTCATGGTCAGGGCGCCGTTGACGGATATGCACCCGCTCAGCACCGTGTCGCCGGGGGACGCCCGCCTGGGGACGGACTCCCCGGTTATGGCCGAGGTGTCGACCATGGACGACCCTTCCGTCACGACCCCGTCGAGGGGCGCCCTCTCGCCCGGCCTGACGACGATCAGGTCGCCCACGCGCACGTCCTCCGGTCTCGTGGCGACGACCTCCCCGTCGACCAGGAGGTTGACGTCCTCTGGCAGGAGGTCGGTCAGAGAGGATATCGACCGCCTCGAGCGGTCGACGGCGTACTCCTCGAACAGCTCGCCCACTTGATAGAAGAGGAGGATCGCCACGCCCTCCGGGGCCTCCCCGATGGCGAACGCTCCCAGGGACGCGACGGTCATCAGGAAGTTCTCATCGAACGGCCGCCTGTTGTAGATGGCTTTGAGGAAGCGTATGAACACAGGGTACCCTGCCACGGCATACGCGGCGGCGAACACCGTCAGCGCGGCGATGCCGTCGAGGCCTGCGAGCACCCCTGCCGCAAGAAGCATGCCCGATGCGAGGATCCGTGCGATGGCGACTGCCCCGAACATGCTCACGCCCTTCTGAGTTTCACGCCCGGCTCAATCTTCTTGACGGCACTCTCCGCTTTCTCCTCTATGGCAACGATGTCGGCCTCGTCCGCCTCGATCGTCAGCCTCATGGACATGAATGCGACCTTCGCCGAGGCGACGCCGTCGATCCTCCCTATGGCTGCCTCCATCTCCGCCGCGCACATTGCGCAGCAGAGCCCCTCTAGACGGTAAACGTGCCTCATGCCCGCTCCCTCATGTGTTCCAGCGCTATGTCCAGGAGGACCCTGACATGATGGTCCTCAAGCGAATAGTAGATGTTCCTCCCCTCCCTCCTGGATTTCACCAGGTGCGCCTGCCTCAGCGTCTTCAGCTGGTGCGAGACCGCCGACACGGACATCCCGAGGAGCTCGGATATGCAGCATACGCAGACCTCCCCCTCCCCGATCGCCCACAGTATCCTCAGGCGGGTCGGGTCGGAGACGACCTTGAAGAGGTCGGACAGCTCGCGTATGCCATCCTCGTCCAGCATATGCCCCCGTGCGCTTTCAATCATCGTGCGGTGCTCGTCGTCTGGATGGTCGTTGTCGTGGCCCATGGTCGTCACTTCATTTGAATATTTGAACAAATACTCAAATATACTCCCAAGTTATAAAGCTTTCCAAGGAGGTCGCGGAATCCTTTATTACGTCCTGGGGCAATCCGCCATCGGTGATTTGACGGACGCTGGCCTCGGGACGTTGACGAAGATGCAGCCCGTCCTCATCATCGCCGTGGCGCTCGCCGGGATACTGCTGGGGCAGCTCGCGCTCTTCTCGGAGAACGCCGGGGGCCTGATAGAGCCGTTCCTGATGGTCATGCTTTTCCTGATCTTCCTGAAAGTGGACGTGAGGGAGATAGGGCAGTCCTTCAGGAACGTCCGTTTCTCCTCCACATCGGTGCTGATAAACTTTGTCTGGACCCCCATCGTGGCCGTGATCCTGGGGTACGCCTTCCTGGGGGGGTCCGTGGACATGATGGTGGGGTTCCTGATGCTGCTGGTCACCCCCTGCACCGACTGGTACCTGGTATTCACGGGGATGTCCAAGGGGAACGTCCCCCTCAGCACGTCGATACTCCCGCTGAACCTGATACTGCAGGTGCTGCTGCTCCCGCTGTACCTCTTCCTCTTCCTGGGGACGGGGTCGTCCTTCGACATCGGGTCGATACTCCTGAGCATAGTCGTCGTCCTCGCGGTGCCCTTCGCGGCGGCGAACGCCGTCAAGGTCCTGGCGAAGGCCCTGGGCAGGAAGGACGCCGTGGACGGCGGGGTGGATAGGCACGGGGACAACCTGCAGCTGGCCTTCCTCTGCATGGCGGTGTTCGCGATGTTCGCCTCATGCGGGAGCCTCATCACCGACGACCCCATGGTCATGGTCCAGATGCTGGTCCCCCTGGGGATATTCTTCATCCTCAACTTCGCCCTGTCGAGGGCGGTCGGCAGGGCGCTGGGGCTCCCCTTCGACGACACCACGTCGCTCACCTTCACGACCATGGCGAGGAACTCCCCCCTCGCCCTGGCGATAGCGGCGGCGGCCTTCCCGGGGTCGCCCCTGATCATGCTGGTGCTCGTGGTCGGCCCCCTGATCGAGCTGCCCGTCCTCTCGCTGGCGTCGGCCGCCGTCCTGAGGATGAGGAGGAAAGCGGGCGCGGCGCCGGACTGACCGGCCCGCCCGCCGGGCATGCGTAACGTAGCAAGTTATAAATGGAAATCAAACCCATGATTGGTCCGGTGACGGATATATGGGTAGATTCATCATAAAGCCGGCAAAGAATGGAGTGATGTTCAACCTTGTCGCGAACAACGGCAGGGTGATATGCACGTCACAGACCTATGCGAACGAGTCCTCGTGCCTCAGCGGCATCGAGAGCGTGAAGACCAACAGCAGGTCCAAGATAGAGGACCAGACGGAAGAGGGCTTCAAGAAGCTCACCAACCCCAAGTACGAGATATTCTTCGACAAGGGCGACAAGTACCGTTTCCGCCTCAAGGCCATGAACGGGGAGATAGTCGCGGCGTCACAGGGCTACAAGAGCAAGGAGTCCTGCAAGAAGGGCATCGCGAGCATATCGAGGAACGCGGCCGACGCCCTCATCGTGAAAGAAGAGGAGTGAGCGCGGGGCGCACGGCGGGGGACGCCCCCCGCCGGCAATTTTCCAATCAGGCCGAGGGGGACTCCCCCTCTTTCTCCGCCCGGATGCGCTCCTGCATGCGCCCGTAGGCCCAGAATATGAGCGGCGGCGCTATGACCGACGTGGCCAGGACCATGAGTATCACGGAGGTGAACATCGAGCTGGAGAACACCCCCAGCGTCAGGCCTATGCTCGCAACGATTATCCCGACCTCCCCCCTCGGTATCATGCTCACCCCGATGAGCGTGGAGGAGTCCTTCGGCATCCTGCCCTTCCTCGCTCCCCAGTACCCGCTCAGGAACTTTGTGAGCACCGCGACCACCGTCATGGCCGCCAGCAGAGGTATCAGCCCAAGGTCGAAGTTGTCGAACCTGACCATCATCCCCACGTAGATGAAGAAGAACGGGAGCATGAACGATGTCAGGGCGTTGAAGTTCTCCTCGCAGGGCATGGTGTCCTTGAACTCGGCGAACAGCATCCCCGCGATGAACGCGCCGATTATGCCCGCCAGGCCGATTGTGGTGGACAGCGCGGACATCCCGAGGCAGACCAGGACTGCTATCCCGAGCATGCTGAGCTCGGAGGGGTGGGAATGCTTCTCGTGGAACTCCGACACGTCGTGGCCAACGGCGATGTCCCCGTGCATGTCCGCGTTCCTGTACCTCTCCAGCATGTTGAGCCTCCTGATCTTCGCCAGCCTCTTTATGCGGGACACGAGCCCGAAGGCGAAGACCAGGAACACGGCGACTATGACCGTGTTTATGACGATCGACGCGGTGTCGATGCCGGGCGTGACGATGCCGCTTATCACCGCGAGCAGGGACAGGCAGAGTATGTCGTCGATCACCGCCGCGCCGATGATGACCTTGGCCTCCACGCTGCCCATGGCGTTCATGTTCCTGAGCACCTCGATCGCTATGCCCGTGCTCATCGCGAACATCGCGGTGCCCACGAGCAGGGCGAGGTTGAAGTTGCCCGGGTCGAACGCCAGCATGAGCATCAGGCCGCCGAGCAGGGGTATCACTATGCCGAGCAATGCGACGTACATGGCGGTCCTGCCGACCTTCATCAGGTCGCTGAACTTCGTCTCCAGGCCCACCATGAACAGCAGGAATATTATCCCCAGCTCGCCCATCACGTGCAGGAAGTGGCCGTCCTCCTTCATGAACGCGTCAGGGTCGAAGTGCAGGAGGCCGCCGAAGTCGGGGAAGAACAGGATCAGGTTGATGAATATCACGCCGGCCAGTATCTCCCCGGTTATGGATGGGATCCTGAACCGCTCGAAGAGGCCGCCCAGCGCCTTCGCCGCAAGCAACAGTATGAATATCTGTATGATTATGTACCCGATCTCGCCCATTCCCATTACCTCCTTAACATTTCAAACACGTCCGCACCGGCCCCTGGCCGTTCCCGATGAGGGCGACCGCCACAACGGCGACGCCCGCGCCCCTCAACGAAAGGAATCCGAGATTGAGCGAGGGTATTTATAATTTACTTACCAACCGTCAAGGAGAGCTCCTCCATCTTGCGCTTGATCTTAGCCAGCGCCCGCTCCATTGCGGTGAACTCCTCGTCGGTCAGGTCCTCCATGAGGATCCCGAACAGCTCGTCGAAGGCGGCGGAGACCCTCATCTTTGCCTCCATGCCCTTCTCGGTCAGCACGATGGAGTGCTCCTTCCCGGACTCCGCGATGTTGGCGGCGAGGCCCGCGCCGAGGAGGTGCTTGACCGCCCGGGTGGTGAGGGACTTGTGGACGCAGACCCTCTCCGTCACCTCCTTCAGGGAGGCTCCCCTGTCATCATCGAGGATCATGAGGAACACCGCCTGGCTCTCGGTGAGGCCCGTTTCGCCGATGCGCTCGGTTATGAACCTGCTGATGAAGGACTTGAAGGGCTGGGGGTTCATGTCGAAGGACCCCCCTAGAAAGGCCCTCGAGCGTGCGGCTTCCTCCTCGACCATACCCGTCGGAGGGGCTTGGCCGTTTATTAATTGAATGGTGTGTCTGCCCACCGCTACAGTCGAAAGGGGGCCACTGCCATCACGTGTCTCACGCCGCCCGGAATCCATAGAGGGGTCATCGGCATAGCGTCGGGCGCCCAGTGAGGCCCCCGACTCAATCCATCCAGTCTATGAACGTCCTTTCATAAGGCGGGTCGTTAAGCTCACCAGAGCCTATGTGAAGAACGGCTTTTCTCAGCTCGACCCTGCCCTTGTTAGCGTCCATATAGTCCCAAAGCGGCAGGAACTCGTCGCCTGTCCAATCGTCCGATGGGATGCACGACACGGTATAGTGGAGGAGTTCCGCCCTCGCCGGGATGACCTCGAAGAGATATACGATGGGGTGCGACGTAGATAAAAACCTCTTGAACGCGAAGTGGACCAGCCCGCCGTTGTGATCCGCAAAGCCGAAATAGCTATGGTCGTACCATTCATAAATCACGTGAACCCTTTCCATGCAACCCCCGCCCTCACCCCGGAGTCCGTGACCCATCAAGGGGAAATAAAGATGGCGCATGGATCCTTAGGCGCGACAGGCGCAGACCCCCATCCCATCCAGCGCTGACCGGGTGCCACGGGGGCGTGGCCCATCTACGGCCGTCGGTTTGTTCATGGTCATCGTCAGGGATGCCGAAGATGGCCAGTCTGCCTGCGCCTCGGTGTTCCCGAGGCCGGTCAGCCCTCTTCCACCAGTCTGGCGCCTGTGGGGCAACCGGCTCCCTGCCCCCCGCTGGCAGGAGGGCCTCCTGCGTTTTTCGGCACTCGCTCGATGAAACCCCTGTACATGTCGGGGGTGATGGACGGCGGGAGGCTTAGGCGCTCTTCCGTCTCGCAAAGCCGCCCATAGGTGAGCACGCCCGACATCTTCCCGAAATCTATCCTTTCAAGGACTTTTTTCGTGTAAGGCCTTTTCGAGTCAGGGAAAGAGATGCCCTTCAGGAACGATTGGACCTCGTCCGAGTTCAGCATCAGCATCGCAACATACGCATCCCCGTAAGTGGGGAAGCTCAGGAAGTAGCAGGTGTCGTCCACCATCATGGGCCTCTCCCCATGGAGCAACGCGAACAAGGGCTTTTTGTAGAACCCGGACACGCCCACCTTGTATCTCGAGAAAGAGTAGTCCCCCACCCCGAACACGCTGAACGGGGGCGAGCCCCTGTAAACCGAGCTTCTCCGGTTATCGAAGGATCGTCTGTTCTCGCAGAGGTAGCCCCATGTTCTGGGGGCGGCGGCCATCAGGGCCGACGTGTCCTCTTTGACCCTTATCTGCGGGACTATGACGTACTTCGAGGTTTCGGATATGATGTGCTTCTTCAACCCGCTGCTCTTCACAAGGGGGAAGACGCACACATCCTCTATGTCCACGGTTTCTAATCGGCCGTTAAGGTACACACCGTCCTTTTTTGTAAGCTCCATCACGGGTGAGCAGTCGTGTTTGATGCCCTGCCTCCATTCGAAGCAGCACGCCCCGTCGAACCGGGCGTCCACGCCCCCCATCTCCGAACGGAGCCTCCCATCAGCGTAGGCGACCCTCGAAATCTCTTTCTCAGGCTCCGAGAAGTCGTACACCCCGCATTGTTCCTGGCAGACCCGCCCGGCACCGAGCCGGATGACCAAAAGGCAGCCGCTCGCAGACACGCCGAACACTCTTTTCGCGTCTATGTTCAGCATCCTCATGTCACTGAAGCCGATGTGGCTCCGCATCATCTCCTTGAACACGTTCCTCGCAACGGTAGTCTTACAGAGCATCGCGATGACGGTGTCCGTGGCCTCGAACGCCTCGACGATGGTCATAATCATGTACTCGCTGATGTCGAAGTTCGAGCTCCCTGTGAGCGCATCGATCCCCCTCATCCTTTTGAAGTTCGATTTTACGGGCAGGTTGCCCCCACCAAGCGTTGACAGGGTGCTGTTGTTGACCCATGGAGGGTTGCCGATGACTAAAAACCTGTTTTTCGACGGATCCGGTCCCAACACAGTATTAAAATCGAAGTCGAAAAGGTCGTGGTTGATTAACACAGGGAGCCTGCCGCTCAGGAGCCTCGCCGCCTCCGCCAGGTATCCGCTGTCTATATCGATCCCGTAAAGCCGGCTCAGGGGGAAGTGCCTTGCGGCGGAGAGAAGGAAATTGCCGATGCCGCATGTCGGCTCGATAACGGCATCCGGGTCTGCCCCCATGAACCTCTTAATGTAGCCGCACACCTCGTCGGCGAAGGGCAAAGGCGTCTGATAGTCACCGAACTCTCTCTTTCTCGCATCCCCACTCATAGTTCTGCACCCCGTCCACAGAGTCGATTCGATTTAAGAATATTGTGCATATGACCACGGCATTGCGGGAACCGAGGGTCATTGCCGATAGAGCGCAAGCCCAGAATGTCGAAGTGAGAATGAGTGCGGACGTCGGGATTCGAACCCGAGTTCTAACCTTGGCAAGGTCAAGTGATAACCAGCTACACTACGTCCACGGTGTCCCTCACAATCTACTTTTCCGATATAAACCTTATTGTCTGCGGAGGTCCTCACATCACGCGCTGACCCTGGTAGAGGGAGTTGTTCTGGTAGGCCGGCTCGCATGTTATGTGCAGCCCGAGCCTCTTAAGGGTGGAGTCCTCCACCGACGACAGGATCACGGACGAGTGCATCTCGCAGCCTCTCAGCCACGGGAGGCGCTCCAGCGCGGCCCTCGCCGAAGGGTCGGTCTGCGCCGATATGGACAGCGCTATCAGCATCTCGTCCGCATGCAGCTTGGTGTTCCTGAAGCCGAGGTCCTTGGTCTTGAGGTCCCGTATGGGCTCCAGGATGGTCGGCGAGATGAGGAGCATCCCGTCGTCTAGGCCGGCCACCGCCTTTATGGCGTTCAGTATGACCGCCGAGCTGGCGTCCAGCAGGTCCGAGGACTTCCCGGTTATTATCGTCCCGTCCTCCAGCTCTATCCCGGCCACGGGCACGCCGATCTCCGCCGCCCTGCCCATGACCGCCGGGATGACCCCCCTCTCGTTAGGGCTTATGCCGGCGTTCCTCATGAGGAGCTCCATCCTGGACACCATCTCGTCGGACGCCCCGCCCTGTTTCCTCTCCTTAAGGAGCCCGTAGTACCTCCGTATGACCTCGAGCCTCGCCGCCTTCGACACGGTCCCGTCGTCCGTGATGCAGAACCCGGCCATGTTGACGCTCATGTCGGTCGGCGACCTGTACGGCGACTCCCCCAGTATCCTCTCCAGCATCGAGTTCAGCACGGGGAATATCTCTATGTCCCTGTTGTAGTTGACCGCGCTCTCCTTGTACGCCTCGAGGTGGAAGGGGTCGATCATGTTCACGTCCCCCAGGTCCATGGTCGCCGCCTCGTACGCCAGGTTGACCGGGTGCTTGATCGGCAGGCTCCACACGGGGAACGTCTCGAACTTGGCGTACCCGGCGGACACGCCCCGCTTGTTCTCGTGGTACAGCTGCGACAGGCAGACGGCCATCTTGCCGCTCCCCGAGCCCGGGGCGGCGACGACCACGAGCGGCCTGCTGGTCTTCACGAACTCGTTCCTCCCGAACCCGCCCTCGCTGACGATGCCCTCCACGTCCAGCGGGTACCCCTCTATGGGGTAGTGCCTGTACGCCTTGACGCCGAGGGCCTTCAGCCTCCTCTCGAACGCCACGGCGGCCGGCTGCTTGGCGTAATGGGTCATAACCACGCTCTCCACGAACATCCCCATCTCCCTGAACGAGTCTATCATCCTCAGGGCCTCCATGTCGTAGGTTATGCCGAGGTCGCCCCTCATCCTGTTCATCGCGACGTCGTCGGCGTTGACCACGACGATCGCCTCGACGGAGTCCCTCATCTGCATGAGCATCCTTATCTTGCTGTCGGGCCTGAACCCCGGTAGGACCCGGGAGGCATGGTAGTCGTCGAAGAGCTTCCCCCCGAACTCAAGGTACAGTTTTCCCCCGAATTTGTCAATCCTTTCCTTTATGCGCTCCGACTGTACGCTGATGTACTTCTCATTATCAAAACCGACCGTCATATCAATAAGACTAAGGGATAATCTGCATTAGTAAAAAGTTATCCCATGCGAATAGTGCTTATTGGGGGTTTCTTTGTACATTTCCCTTATAAACACCCTGAACCCAGCAGTTAAGCCTCTCAACTGATGGTCGGGAATGCCCAAGCATATATTACAGGACTCATGTTAATGCTGTATAGAGGGAGTTTACAATCTACCGCTGTCTTTCTCACTTACAATGAAGTATAATAAAGATAAACCTCCTTACCATAGAATGTCATGATGCCATTCGAGTGCAATGTTCCATTCAAACCCTTCTTTCAGAGTGGCATAGAATTTGAAGGGATACATCAGAATCCTTTACAAGGGACAGATGCGATCCAGATATTGTTTGGGACTTCGAATCGGACCCCGACCAAGCAATCTCTCCTCTCAGCATGGAAAACATGGACAAAGGGGCGTGCGATTTCATTGGTAGTCTTCGTTCGGCACGGGCAGAATGCATCTATATTAGGTCCGTATGAGCATTCTGAACCGCTTTTTGACCTAGATTATTCGAAGACGAGAAATTTCCTGCATTCGGCGTTGAAAAATACAAGCTCGGTTCTTTCTAAACGTTTTATCGATGAGATCTCATCGGAGATCAGGTCCGAAACTTTTGGGCTGGTAAATCGAGGATTCCTCGCGACCAGAGAGCTGACCTACGGACTCAAAAAACACAAAGACTGGAGATCAATGTGTGCCTCTGCAAAAACATGTGTTGAGAAAAGAAATCGGGACCTTGTCCGGGCCCTCGGGTTCTCGATAGATGATTCGAACCGCTCGCATCGTATTCTGAGGTTTGCAGGCGTGAGTCAGGCAATAGGGATATTCCTCGAAGAAGATGAGGCTCCGGAAACTTCATCGGGGCGTTTTGGAAAGAAGACCCCCGCATCATACGGCTTTGAATACGCAGAAAAAGAGAATCTGCCTTGGCTAATTGTGACGACAAACAGCGGCATCAGACTCTACCCTGTGGGGGGGG
>WRNL01000026.1 GCA_009776625.1 Methanomassiliicoccaceae archaeon
CATACCCTCGCCGAAGGCGGAGCCGTTCAAGCTGTGGCTGGCGGCGGTCGGGGGCGAGAGGATCGACGAGGAGATGGACCCCGAGCGGGCCATCGACCGCGCCCTCGCCGCATACCTCAGGAAGGGCTACAGCCGCGAATGGGTGAACCAGAGGCTGCAGGCCATACAGGTGCGTAAGGAGCTGACCGACGAGTGGGAGGACCGCGGCGTCAGGAAAGGGAGGGAGTACGCCATCCTGACCGATGTGATAACCGAGGCCTGGGCGGGGCTGACCACTAGGCAGTACAAGGACCTCAAGGGCCTGAAGAAAGAGAGCCTGCGGGACAACATGACGACCATCGAGCTGGTGCTGAACATGCTCGCGGAGGCGACGACGACCGAGATATCGAGGGAGCGGCTGCCGCAGACGTTCGAGGAGAACAGGGAGGTGGCGCAGAGCGGCGGCGAGGTCGCCGGCATAGCGCGGAAAGAGGCGGAGAGGCGCATAGGTAAGCGGGTCGTCACCCCGAGGAACGACTCCGACGCCCTGCGGATAGCCGAGGGCGCCGAGGAGGACAAAGGAGCGAGGTGAGTGCGACGGCACGCCGGCGGCCGACATCCACAAGCGGCTATGACATCGCCGGCTCACGCTGGGTCTCCGACATGCAGGTAATCGGCCGCCAAAGGGGCGAGCGCATGCGGCGCATCCTCCGTGGGGGCCAGCACCCCCCTCACAGAGCCACAAAGCCGAAAGGGCCCGCCGCCCCATTCTCGGCCGTGGCGGCTCCTCATATGCCGTCCGGCTCACCCCTATGCCCATGAGTGGCCAGAGGGATGCCGGAGGCCTCCGGCATCCCGGCGAGGCATCGCGAGTGGGCAAAGGTAATAAAGGGCCCTGCGATTGGAGGGGTCGATGGAAATAACCGTTGACGGCGACGTCAGGAAACTCATCGCTTCAGAAGGGCGCGACTACAGGATATGCACCTCATGCACCGGCCCCGCCCTGGTGCCGACGACGGTGAAGCCGCCGAAGGAGTCCGACATCAGGATACCCGTTGGCGGCAACACCCTCTACGTCTCGATAGTCCAGGCCAGGTACGTGAGGAGGATCACCATGGACATGCTGTACAACAGGGACGACATAGGCTCCTGCTCAGTCTTCTATTGATCAGGACAGCCTCGCCGCGCCGGCGGCGGCGCCGGATGCGAGGCCTTCTATGCCCGCCGACGCGTCGAACGCCGCCATCTTGCCGAGGTCGGCCTCGGTGACGGGCTTGGACGGCACGATGGAGCAGCCGACCGACTTGATTATCGATATGTCATAGGTCCCGATTTCCTTCGCGACGGCCTCTATCTCTATCTTGTCGTACCCGATGAGCGGCCTGACGACGGGGACTTCGAGGCCGTGGCTCACGTACCTCAGGTTCTTTAGCGTCTGCGAGGCCACCTGGCCGAGGGAGTCCCCCATCACGATGCCGCCGCAGCCGAGCCCGCGGGCGATTTCCTGGGCGGTCCTCAGCATGGCCCTCTTGCAGAGGACGCACTGGTAGTTGCGGTCGCAGGCCTTGGATATCTTCTCTTGCGCTATGCCGTGGGGCGCAGAGTACAGCGGGAAGGGTGAGCCGGTGACTTCCCTCAGCCGCTCCGCCAGCGCCTTGACCTTCTCCACCGAGGTGTCGTCCGCGAAAGGGCGGTTGTCCATGTGGAGGAGGGCGACGTCCGCGCCCGCCCTGTCCATGATGTAGGCTGCCACCGGGGAGTCGATGCCCCCCGACACGAGCGCGAGGAGCCTCACGTGTTGTATCTCCCGAACCCCGGGCCGTCGCCGAACCCCATCGGGAGGTCGTCGTACTCTTCCTCGTCGCTGATCATGCTGTACATGGCCTGTATGAACTCCTTTAGCCCGGCCACCTCGCTCTTGAGGGCCTTCACCTCCGCCTTCAGGGCGGCCACCTCGTCGACCCGCTTCATGGCTTTACATCACCGTAGTCGTCGGCGAGCTTCCTGAAGAAGGAGCGCTCGCAGTTCGTGCAGTAGAGCCCCTTGCCCTTCCTGACGAGCTCGGTCTTGCATGCGCCGCAGAGGGACCTTATGACGCCGAGGTGGTCGTCCCTGGTCGTGAGCTGCAGGGACGGCGAGATGCCGGTGACCCTCGCCCGTATGTAGTCCCCTTTCCTGAGCTCCCTGGACACGTCGTCCGTGTAGCCCTGCGATATCTTGGACACGTGTATGGTGGCGTAGGTCTCCCCGCCGAGGCCGCGCTTCGTGCCCTCCTTCGCGACGACGTCCGCGGTGGCCATGGTGTTCCTGATGTCGGCCACCACGGCGTACACTATGTCCCCCGTCCTGAGGACGTTGGGGGGGTTCGGGGTCACGACCCTGGCGACGCACTCGTCGTCGTCCAGGACGAGGGTCCCGACCTGCGAAGCGTATATCTTGCCGTCGTTGGCGAACGTCCCGTCGGAGGCCAGATACTCCTCCTCCACGGCGACCTCGTCGCCGGGGAATACTTCGATTCTCTCTGTCATTGGTATCACCTTATGTTGACGACCACAATGTCAACGCTGTGCTTCTCTTTACTGTGGAACGTGAACGTATTAGGGATGTCGTACTTATACGTTTTATCGTAGACGATTTCCCGGTCGTGCCTTTTAACGTACTCCTTGACGAAATCTAGCGTCCCTGCCATGTGGAACGAGTACACGCACTCGGCGGACGCCATCGCCTTCCTCAGGAAGTCCCTGTCGGCGCGGCGGCTCTGACAGCCGAAGGGCGGGTTCATGACGACGGTGTCCGCCCCCTCGCCGACATCGTTCACGTCCGACACGGCGAACGTTATCCCCGCTCCGATCGAGGCGGCGTGGGCGGACGCTATGCCCACCGCCCTCTCCGACACGTCGTAGCCGACGACCGCCCCCGCGCCGAGCAGCCACGAGCCGAAGGAGAGCATCCCGGTCCCGCACCCGAGGTCCATGACCTTAAGGCCTCTGATGTCGCCTTTAGCGTACGCGTCGAAAAGGACGTCCGCCGCTATCGCCGCAGGGGTCATGTACTGCTCTAGGGAGGGGTCGGGGCGCTCGAACCCCGGCACCTTCTCCAGCTCGATCTCGAGGTCCTTCTTCTTCATCCGCTTTCCATATGGGGGCGCACGTTAAAGCCGTTGCCTAAAAAAGGGGCCGCCTCGGCCATGAGGGGCGCATGGGGCGTTGTGAAAACCCGTCGGTCCCGTGGGGGGCGGACGCCCCCGCAGGGGCCGATAAGGCCGAGGATGCGCCGGACAGGGTGCCCGGCAGGCTCACCTGAGGCCGCCGTCCCCGAAGCCCCGTTCGTCGCTCATCGACCGCATGAACGAGGCCGCGAAGAGCGGGTAGTGCTCCACGCCTTTCTCATCGATGAAGGTGTTCGTCCCCTCCAGTTTGATCCCCCTCCTCACCTTGTACTTCTCCGACATGACGGAGTCCAGCGACTTCGACTGCCTGTTGTTGCCGGACTTGACTTCGACGGCCGTCGCGACCCCGTTCAGGTTGAGCACGAAATCGACCTCCAGCGTCCCTTTCCTCTCGAAGTAGAATAGGTCGTACCCCTCCTTCGCCAGCATGTCCCCGACCATGTTCTCCATTATCGCGCCCTCGTTCACGCTCAGCTCCTCGCTCAGTATCGCCCTCGCCACCCCCTCCTCCATCATCGCCACGAGCAGGCCCGTGTCCCTCATGTACACCTTGAACGCGTTGTCCCTCCTGTTCATCGCCAGCGGCAGGGCGGGCTCGCTGAGGTTGTGGCACAGGCTGATTATGCCCGCCTCCTTCAGCCACAGGAGGCTGTTGCCGTACGTGTCGTACTTGCTCCCTTTCTTATCCTCCACGTGGGCGTAGAAGAACTTCTTGTTGCTCTTCGCAAGCTGGCCCGGTATGGAGTGGAACGACGACAGCACCTTGTTCTTCTCCGCCGCCGGCGCGTATTTCGCGATGTCGTCCAGGTAGCTCGATATTATCTCCCTCTGCACCTTCGCGACGTTCCCGAGATGGCCCGTCTCCCTGAACGCCTCCACCGCCTCGGGCATCCCGCCCACTATCATGTGCCACCTGAGGTGCTCGTCGAGCTTGTCGAGGAACAGCCCGTCCATCGGCCTCCTCTCGACGAGGCTCCCCCTGACATCCCTGATTATCTCTTCTTTGACCCCCATCGCCCAGAGGAACTCCTCGAAGTCCAGCGAGGACATGTCCATGGTCTCCTCGTACCCCACGGGGTACGACGACACCTCCTTGTACCTCACGCCCATGAGCGACCCGGTGCCGATGACGTCGTACCTCCCGTCCATCGTGAAGAACTTGAACGAGACCCTGGCGTCCGGGCAGTTCTGTATCTCGTCGAGGAAGATCAGCGTGTCGCCGGGGATGAACGCGGCCTCCGGGAAGAACAGGGACATCCTCGTGGCGATGCTGTCCACGTCCTTGCTGCCGGCGAATATGGATGCGTAGCTCGGATCCTTCTCGAAGTTTATGTAGATGTACGAGGAGTAGTTCTTCCTCCCGAAGTCGTCTATGGAGTAAGTCTTCCCGACCTGCCTGGCGCCGCGCACGAGCAGCGATTTCCTTTTCGGGCGGCTCTTCCATTCCATGAGGGCATCGGTTATCTTCCTTCTGAGCATCATCTGCGCATCAGTGCCTGAGTATTTCAACTTACGTTTTTTACTAGGACTTTTTAGACGATATTACGTTTTTTACTAGGACTTTTTAGACGATATTACGTTTTTTACTAGGACTTTTTAGAGCATATCACGTTTATTCCATGGGAGCAGGCTCAATGTCGAACGGCGGCAGCGTTCATCCAAGCAGCCTGCGCAACTCCCTATGGGATCCTGGGCCGCTCGCATAGCATGTATGCCGACGCCCCCCGCCCCGCTCACCTCCTCCACACGTACCTGGCATCCTTGTATCCTCCCTTCTTCTCCACCAGCCCCTGCCCCTGGAGCACGGACAGCCTCGCCTCTATGGTCGTCTGGCTTATGTCCGGGAGGAGCGCCATGATCTCTTTCTTGGATATGGGCGAGATGCTGTTCCTAATGGCCGCCTCGACGCGGTTGCCCTTGTTCGCCTTCTTGTCGCCCACCACGTCGAACCGCCTGTCCAGCTCCATGTAGCAGGCGAACAGCGTGAGGATGAAGTCCTCTATGAACGGGAGATAGTCGTTGCTGTTCGTGTGCCAGCCCTCGGACGATGCTTTGAGGGAATCGTAATAGCCCTCCTTGTGCTTGTTGATCCGCCCCTCGAACGATATGTACCTGCCCACGTCTATGCCGCTCCTGTACATCAGGAGGAGGGACAGGAGCCGGGACATCCGCCCGTTGCCGTCGGGGAACGGGTGTATGCACAGGAAGTCCAGGATGACGCATGGTATCAGGAGGACGGGGTCTATGCCGCTGTCGTCCTTCGCGTCGGCATACGCGAGGACGAGCTGCTCCATCGACGCCCCCGTCTCATCCGACGGGGTCGGCCTGAACCTAACGCTCCTGGCCCCGTGCCGGTCGACCTCCATTATGACGTTGTCGCTCGTCTTGTACCTGCCCCCGCCGTTGGGCGTGTACGACATCATCATCCTGTGCATATCCAATATCAGATTCTCGCTGAGCCCCATCGACATATGCTCCCTGTGCACAAGGTCGAGGACGTCCCTGTAGCCGGCTATCTCCATCTCGCTGTGGTTGAGGGGGGCGCTGTTCTCGTTGACTATCGCCTCTATGCGCTTGTCCGTCGTCACTATCCCCTCGATCTCGTTGGAGCCCTTGACGGATTGGATCCTCGCTATCGATTCCAGGGCGGCGAACGCCTCCGGGTGGCTCCCCCTCAGCTCTTCCTCTTTCAGCCTGAACGCCGCAATCCCGCTGGCGATGCTCATGGTGTCCGTCCGTACCCTCAGGTCTTTTATGAATGAGTAGTCGTAGCGTCGCATTTTTCTGCCCCATGGTGCATGTTACTGCATATATTTTATACTATTTATATGCAGTATTTTTCAAATTTGATGGTTTTACTGCATATGTCCGCACATCACCCGAACGCAAGGCAGAAGGCGATACATATTAAACTCCCCTGGCAATCCTGCTCAGGAGTAAGGAGGGGTGCACAGGCGTGAGCAACAAAGGGGCAATCAAGGACATAGACCTGATCCTCGCCGAGGGGGAGGGGTACCGGACAGAGTTCAAAGGATCCCCCAACAAGGACCTCGCAAGCGAGGCTTGCGCGTTTGCTAACAGCTCGGGCGGTAGGATATTTATAGGCATCGATGACAAAGGGCGTGTCGTCGGGACAGACACTGGCAACGCCGCCCGCTCAAGGATCCAGGACACCATCAACAACATAGAGCCGCGCCCGGACACGACCCTCGAGGTCTACGACGATATAATCGTGGTCACCGTGCAGGAGGGCAAGGACAAGCCGTACATGTGCTCCGACGGGTTCTATCTGCGCATGGGGCCGAACTCGCAAAAGCTCGACCGCAAGGGCATCTGTGATTTCCTAAAAGAGGAAGGCGTGATAATGTACGATTCCCTGGTCAGGAACAAATTCAAAGTCAAAGACAACTTTGATGAGAAAGCGTACAAAAAATACATTGAGAAAGCAGGGATAAGCGACACTCTTTCGCAGGAGCATGTCCTAAGGCATCTGCACTGCGCAGAGCTGAACATGGAAGGTGAGCTCGTATACACCAATGTTGGAGCGCTGTTCTTCCGCGACAACGAGGATGACGTGTTCTTCAGGTACGCGCAGATTGTGTGCGTGCTTTTCAAGGGCTTGGATAAGTTCAAGGTGATAGATTCTGCGCGTTTCTGCGGCGGTATGTTGGACAACATAGACCGTTCGATGGAGTTCCTGTGGAGGAACCTCAGGGCACGCCATGAGATCAGAGGGGTGCGGCGGGAGGAGATCCTGGAGATACCAGAGGGCGCGCTGCGCGAGGCGGTCGTCAACGCCGCATGTCACCGCGACTACTTCGAAGAGGGCGCGAATGTCATGGTCGAGATCTACGACGACCGCGTGGTTGTGCACAACCCCGGCGGCCTGCCTAAAGGCCTGACATTGGACAAACTGGGGGAGAAGAGTGTAACCCGTAACAATCTGATAGCGGAAATGCTGTTCCGCGCTGAGTATATCGAGAAAATGGGGACAGGCATAAAGAAGATCAGGGGGCTGATGGAAGGCGCAGGGCTGGAGGCTCCGACGTTTGAATCGACAGGTTTCTTCACAGTCACATTCAAACGGCCGCTGATGCATACGTTGACCATTGAGAGGGTACAGGGGGATACATTCCCCAAACCCCCGGTGAATCTAAGTGAGAACGAGGTAAAAATCTGCAATATTATCAGTAAAAACAACAACGTCACGGCTGAAGAGTTATCTCTGCTATTGGGAAAAAGTGAAAGCACAGTAAGAAGGATATTGAAACAACTTACTGAAAAAGGGATTATTGAGAGGACGGGCTCCCGCAAGGACGGCTCGTGGAAACTCCTCTGATGGGTATCCTTTTTATTTCTTTGATTAGAAACAGTTTATCTTAAAGACTGTGCGAATGACAGGTTAAATGACAGGTTAAATGACAGGTTAAATGACAGTGTGAACTAATCTTTAATAAAAATGCTGGATATAGAGAATGACAGGTTAAATGACAGGTTAAATGACAGGTTAAATGACAGGTTAAATGACAGGTTAAATTAGGGTGATGGCAACAATTAGGGTTGACCAAATTCTATTGGCATAGCTTTGGTTTAGACACAGCCTATATCCACCAGCCCGTATCCCCGTCGCATGGGTTCAACCCTTGCCGATACCACCTCATCCCTTGTTGTTGTCGGGGGTAATCAACGGTTCAATCACGCCTGACCGTCAATGAAAACACTGCAAAAACATCAATGAACTTACTGCAAAAACATCAATCAAAACACTGCAAAAACATCAATAAAAATCTTGCAAAAATATCAAAAAAACAAATGCAAATTTATTAATAAAAATACTGTATTCTACTCAACATATGTCCGACGACATCCCCGACTACATCGGCAGAGACTACCGCAGGAGAGTAGTGGACGATGAAATCTCAGATATGCTGGGGATATTTGGCGGCGTGCACATCACCGGCCCCAAATGGTGTGGGAAAACATGGGCCAGCATGCGCCATGCACGATCGGTTCAATACGTCGGGGACGAGGAATCGGCCTACTTGGCCGAGCTCGACCCAGAGCTCGCCCTGACCGGGAGGAGGCCCCGCCTCATCGACGAATGGCAGGATGTCCCGAAGCTTTGGGATGTAGCGAAACGGATAATCGACCTTGAGCATGACAAGGGGCTGTTCATATTCACAGGGTCGTCGTCCTCTCCGAAAAAGCCGACCCGCCACTCCGGTATCGGGCGTTTCGCAGAGATCCGCATGCACACGATGTCCCTGTTCGAGTCGGGGGACAGCAGCGGCTCGGTGTCCCTATCCGGGCTGTTCAACGGAGAAGGGATGGCGAACGCAAAATCGTCGATGGGGTACAGGGGCGCGGTGCGCCTGATATGCAGGGGAGGGTGGCCGTCGGCCCTGGGCTTGGACGACGACAAGGCCATGATGGTGGCGGCGAACTACTTGGGAAAAATAACCGGGCCCGACCCCTCCCGTGTGGATGAGAAGAAGAGGGACGCGACCACGATGGGGCTCCTGCTGAGGTCCATCGCGAGGAACAGCGCGGGGTCGCCGACGGCACAGGCGCTAATCGGCGACATGACCGAGAGGGGCAACCCCCCCTCGCCCAACACGCTTGCAGACTATCTCGAGTACCTCAGGAACATCTTCATGATAGACGACCAGAGGGCGTGGCTGCCGTCGCTCCGCTCGAAGGCGCGCCTGCGCTCAAGGTCGAAGATCCACTTCGCCGACCCCTCCCTCGCGGCGGCCGCGCTCGACGCGTCGCCCGAGGTGCTCGCGAGGAACCCCAGCACAGCGGGCCAGCTCTTCGAGTCCCTGTGCTACAGGGACATGAGCGTCTACACCTCCGCCCTGAAAGGGAGCGTCTTCCACTACCAGGACAGCACCGGGCTGGAGGTCGACGAGGTCATCGAGCTCAGGAACGGGAAATGGGGGGCCGTCGAGGTCAAGCTGGGGACATCCGAGATCGACAAGGCCGCCTCCAACCTCATGTCCCTGAAGAACAAGGTGAGCGAGGACATGCCCGAGCCGTCCTTCTTAGCCGTCCTGTGCGCCACCAGCGGGTTGGCGTACACGAGGGGGGACGGGGTGCTCGTCATCCCCATCGATTTGCTCGGGCCTTAAGCGCCTTGCAGGGGGGCAGTTGGTTCGGCACCCTGGGGTTCGAGACACGGACATCGATGACCGATTTACTGTGGAAGGGCCCCACCATTGCCGTTTCCCTCGTGGGTCCGAGTCGAACGATGCGCCCGGTGACAGCGGCAACAAGGGCGCAGGGCGCGACAATGGGGCCGACAGGCCTGCTTGCCAATCCGTCTATGGCATCCCCTCATTTATTCTCTCGGCGGGACGGCCTTGAACCTCGCCGTGTTGAGGAGGACGACCATCAAGATGGTTCCCGCGGCGAATGCGACGGTCATCACCAGGGACACCGTGGGGCCGTAGAATGCGGACAAAGGCCATATGAGGAAGAACCCGTACGAAAGCAGGGCGAGGGATATCCCCGTGAAGGACGTGACCCTGTCCATGTCGAAGGCCGACCTCTCCCCCTCCGACATCGTGTTGAACCCCGCCAGCAGCATGTGGCCGCCCAGGTACACCGCTACCCCGCACCCCATGAGGACCGACGAGATGAGCGGCCAGAGCCACACCACCAAGACCCTGTAGTCGTCAGGTAAGTACAGCATCACCGCCGCTACGACGGCTACCCACGGCAGCCCCATCGCCAGGGCGCCCTTCCATCTGCCTTCGATCATCGTTTCCGGACAGGGATTTTTGGCTATATAGTTGCGCACCGCCCTTTTTATTCTACTTTCTGTAGGGGTGATAGGATGGACGGCAAAAAGCTATAAGGGCGCGGAGGCAGCCGAGTCAGAGGGGTGCTCGGCGGATGCCCGAACGCAGGTTTTAATATCCTTAGCCCATACTTGTAGTAGCGAGCCGCAGAAGCGGTGCTGGAACAAAGCCAGCACCGGTTGTGTGCGGGAAGGTGTCGAGAATGGAGATTGAGAAAGGGATAAAGGGATGACCGTCATATAAGCGGCATCGTGCAGAACAGCATCACTATTGCGACCATCGACGCAGCAAAAAAGTACATCGCCCACTTGAACCTCTCGACCTTCTTGACATACACCTCTTTCAAGGACTCGATGGAGCACAGCATGTCCGCCAGTATCCTCTTTTTGAGCACCCCGCTGTCGTTGTCATGGTCGCGATAGTCCGTCTGGTGGCTGTATATCGATATTATATCCCTCTTCGCTGGCCGTATCGCCCAGAAAATGAATAACATAGAAAGGAACAACAACAGGACGGAACTGATGGACAGGCATGATGCGAAAAGGCTGTCTGATGCCGGAACGATGAATGACACAATAAGCGTGAGGATCACGCCGTTGACGGCCAGTATGGCCGTCGCCCTGCTGTGAATCTCACTCTCGTTGGAGTTGTACTCTTTGTACTCCTCTGAGATCAGCCCATAGTACACCTCTATGGACTCATCGCACCACTCATGCAGTGCGTCCGTCTCCATCCTTGGCTCGTGGCAGAACCAGAATTTCTCCCTGAGCCCTCCCCTCAGGCTCCCTGGCGTATGCGTGCACATACACCTGCAATGTCTGCCAGATATATTATGCTCGTTCAAGAAACGGATGGGGTTGAGGCACATGGGCGTTAGGGCGGTTTGAGGGAACAGCGGAACTGGCATCGGGACCGTTTCTGCACGGACGGGTCGGCCGCCGCCGGCGGCCGACAAGATCATCCGCCCCGTGAGGGTGGGCATGAAGGGCGGCTCGCCTATGTCCTTATACATGGAAGAACCCTTGCCCTGCCAGGACACTGTTCTTGGCTTTTTCATTTCCCCCCTATCGAATTATCGAAAGAACTGCGCTCTGGCACGACAACGCCCTGAGCGCCTTTAAAAGAAAAAAGGCCAGACGGCCGCGTCCGTGGGTCACGCCCCCTACAGTATCTGGGCTTCACCTCGCCTACCGTGAACATGCCGGCATCCGCAAAGTGGAACACGACACACTGTACCATGAGCCACTATGAGAGTGTCGCACCGCCATCGCGAGCCGAGGTAGCGGGGCCACGCCCGCCGCATGCCCCTGGATGCCGCACGGCCGATGAAAAAACGCGGTCGTTTTTATACCTCCCTGCCGCACGCCCAGCGGAGGCGTTTCCAGCCAACAAGAAACTTAAATCCTATGAAAAGTTAAGCCTCCTGTAGGCAACTACTAAGGAGAAAGGAGATGTCGATTGAGAACTCGAAATCAACCACCGGCACGGCGGTCCGCGTCAAGGACCCCTGCCCAATCAACGGGATGTGCCCCGTGTGCATCGAAGACTGCAACGTCCTTTGCGAGGTCGGGAAAGGCGCGCTCAGGGGGAGGGAGGTGCTATACCCCAGCCCCGAGCACTTCGGGAAGTCGACCGCCGCCTCCAACAAGGACTACTTCCTTGACTGGTCCCATTTCCAGGTCATGGCGGAGCTCATAGGGGCGAAGGGCATAGAGCCGGACCCGGATGTGGCGTTCTTCGAGAACGTGGACATCTCGACGGTCGTGGGCTCGAAGGGGAAGAACCCGATAAGCATGGGCCTGCCGGCACACATAGCCGGCCTGGGGTCGACGGCGGTGGCTAAGAACAACTGGAGGGAGCTGGCCGCCGGCGCGGCCCTGGCGGGCGTATGCGAGGTCATCGGGGAGAACGTCTGCGGGATGGACCCCGACGCGGTGTACTCCAACGGTAAGGTGCAGTCGTCCAAGGACCTCGCGTTCAGGGTCAGCTCGTACACGGACCACTGGGACGGGAAGAACGGGCGGATAGTCCTGCAGACGAACGTCGAGGACATACGCGGCGGCGTGGACGACTACGGCCTGTCGAAGCTCGGCGTGGAAGTGATCGAGAGGAAGTGGGGCCAGGGGGCGAAGGCCATCGGCGGCGAGGTCAGGCTCGGCACGCTGGAGAGGGCGCTCGACCTCAAGGCCCGCGGGTACATAGTGATGCCGGACCCGGAGGACCCGGAGGTCCAGGCCGCCTTCAAGGCGGGGGTTTTCAAGACATTCGAGAGGCACAGCCGCGTCGGGTTCCCCGAGGAGGCGGCCGTCCTGGAGGACATGGACAAGCTGAGGGAGAGGGGCGCGAAGAACGTGTTCCTGAAGACCGGGGCGTACAAGCCCGAGGTCGTGGCGTTCACCATGAGGTGCGCCTCCAAGGCAAAGGTCGACCTCCTGACGTTCGACGCCGCCGGCGGCGGGACGGGGATGTCCCCGGTCAGCCATATGAACGAGCTCAGCTCCCCTGGGATCTGGCTGTTCAGCCAGGTGATGGCGTGCGCGAGGGAGCTGAAGAAACAGGGGAGGTTCGTCCCCGACCTGTCGTTCGCGGGCGGGTTCATCAACGAGACGCAGATGTACAAGGCGTTCGCGCTGTCCGACATGGGCGACGGGCCCATGGTCAAGTCGATAGGGATGTGCAGGGGGCCGATCACAGCGGCGGTCAAGGGCAAGCACTTCGCGGAGCTGGCGGCCAAGGGCCAGCTCCCGCCGTCCTTCATCGATCAGTACAGCGGCGACCCCGGCAAGTTCTTCATCGGGGCGGCCGGGCTTCAGGAGAGGTTCCCCGGCAAGAAGGTCGGGTCGGACATCCCCTGGGGCGCGGTCGGCCTGTACACCTACCTCCACGACAGGCTGGGCGAGGGGCTCAGGCAGCTCATGGCCGGGACCAGGAAGTTCAAGCTCGGGTGCATCGAGGGCGAGGACATCGTGGCTCTCTCGGAATACGCCAGCAAGGTCTCCGGGGTGGAGACCCTCGACGCGAGGGCGGCCAGGGTGATGAGGGCTCTGCTCTGAAACTTCATAGAGGGCTCCAAAGCCCTCATTTTATTCTATTTCTTTCGGAATGTTCTCGAAACGCAACGCTAAAGGGGCTCGCGCCCGACATTACTTTTTTTCAATGTTATTCATAGAGAATCCCGTTTTTCTTTGCATAATGATATATATAATCCTATATATTCTATATTTATAAAAAAATGGGGTAAAATCAGCTATTTTATCCCATTCTGATTATCATCATTCCATAGCCAGCATATTTTTCAATTCTCTTAAAAATAGGCTACAGATGAGTCTGAATGATGTTCTATTAAAAGACCATGTATATACCAAAGATATATTTCACCTAATGGTTATATATATTGATACGATAATATCAATATCGAATCGGTAAAACCGCCCCGTGCCGCAACGGTCACCCTCCCGTCAAGGGGGAGGCGGCCTGCGGCGCGGCATAACCTAAACGGGTCTTGGTAACATGGAACGCACTGAAGCATCGCGGAAGGGCACGAGGATCATATGCAAAGGGAAGGCGCGGCAGCTCATGCTGATCGCCGCAGCGCTGGCGCTGGCGGTCGTGCCGGCCGCCGCCGTTTCCGAGGCATGGGCTGACGACGTCGTGTTCGAGAAGAGGTTCGGCGGGAACAGCACGGACTTCTTCAAGTCCGTGGCAGAGGTCCCCGGCGGGGTCGTCGCGGTGGGCTGGGCCGACGAGGGGTCCTTCGGCGATGGCGACTGGGAAGGGTTCAGGGGCAACGGCGGCAAGGATGCGATCGTAGTCATGTACGATGACGACGGCAACCTCCTCTGGAAGAGGAACTTCGGCGGGCAGGGCGACGACATGTTCCACTCTGTCGCCGCCGTCCCCGGCGGCATCGTCGCCGTGGGGGCGTCCGAGTCGAAGTCCTTCGGCACCGGCGACTGGAGGGGCGTCACCGGCAAGGGCGGCGCGGACGCCATAGCCGTGAAGTTCGACGACGCCGGCAACGCCGTGTGGAGGAGGAGCTTCGGGGGGGCGGGCGCGGACGTCTTCCATTCGGTCGCCGCCGTCCCCGGCGGGGTCGTCGCGGCGGGGCTGTCCGACATACCATTCTCTTTCTTCGAGAAGGAGCCGGACATCAAATGGAGCGGCTACGGCGTGGCGGTGGTGGCCAGGCTCGACGATGCCGGCAACCTGGTGTGGGACAGGAGCTTCCCCGAGGGCGCCGGCTATTCGTTCCTGTCCGTGGCGGCCATGCCCGGCGGGCTCGCGCTCCTGGGCGACGGGCCCACTGACGAGGAGGGCAGCAAGCACTTCGTCGCCAAGTACGACGACTCGGGCGCCTTGGAATGGTGGAGGGGCATAGGCGGGGGGGAGTACCACTCGCTGACGGCCTCCTCTGACGGGATCTTCGCCGTGGGCGCCGTCGGCGCGCTGTACTTCGGGAAAGGCTTCTGGGAGGGCGTCAAGGCGAGCAGCGAGATCTCGGACGCCGTGATCCTCAAGATGGACGCCCATGGCGACGTGGTGTGGAAGGGCAACTACGGCGGCCTCGCCGGCAGCACGAAGCTGAGCTACGTCTACTGTTCGGTGACGGCGGCGCCGGACGGTGTCATGGCCGCAGGGTACGTCACGGCGGCGCGCGGCACGGGGATCAGCTACCAGCACGCCTTCGCCGTGAAGTACAGCGGCGCGGGCGAGGCCCAGTGGGATGACGTCAACTCGGCCTCGTTCTTCAGCTTGTTCACGGGCGTCGTCGCCACCTCCGACGGCTTCATCGTCGCGGGCGGGTCCGGTACGACGCCCTGGTCCGGGGGGCACTTCACGAGGGGGTACGAGGCCCTCATCGTGAGGTACGGCACGGTGGGCGTCGTGCCAGTCGAGGACATAACCGGCGTGCCCAACAGGGCGGCGGCGGGGACGCCCCTGGCGCTGAGGGGGGCCGTGGCCCCCTCCAACGCCACCTGGGACGGCATATCATGGTCGGTCAAGGACGCGGGCGACACCGGGGCGGCCATAAGCGGCGGCATGCTCTACACCACAGGGACAGGGACGGCCGTCGTGACGGCCACCGTCGAGAACGACGGCTTCTCTAAGGACTTCGCCATCTCCGTCGGCCACGCCGACGCCATCGGCCTGAAAGAGGGCGGTCCCGGCGCGGGCATGTGGCTGTACGCCGGCCTGGCGGCGGTCCTCCTCGCATTGTGCGCCATAGCGGCGGCGGTCCTGATCGGGAAGGGGGCCCGTCGGGCACCCTCCGGCTCCTCCGGGGCCTGCTGAGCGGCTCCCGTCACAACATGACGACGATGGCCATGATCGCCGGCGATATCA
>WRNL01000027.1 GCA_009776625.1 Methanomassiliicoccaceae archaeon
GGAGGACGATCGAGTCCCTGCCGAGCCTCGACGCCTTCGCCTTGAGCTGCTTCCTCCCCTCGTCGAACTCCTTGGACCTGAGTATCGGGTCCTTCATGACGCGGCGCATGTCGGGCGCCATGTCCAGCCACTTGCTTATCTGGAACCTGCGGTCGAGGTCGTTCTGCTTGTCCTTGCTCTCCTTCGCCCACTTGCCTTCCCTGGCGGTTATCTTCTTGTCTATGGCGTCGTACGTGTACGAGCTCTCCTTCAGAGGGTTTAGCCCTATAAGGCGACAGTAGTTCTCTCTGTCACTTGTCATCGGTCCCATCCTCTATCAGCGGAGCCTTCCCCTGGCCTCCCCGCTCCCTATCCTCCCGTCGCCGCCGGCGGCGCTCTCGCGCATCCCCATCGAGCCGGAGCCGATGGCCGTGGCGATCGTGCCGAACGCCTCGCCGAGGCGGTCCAGCGTGGTGAACATCGCGCCCTCCTCCACCGTCGATATCTGCCTGAGGAAGCCGAGGTCCGCCTCGCCTATCCCCACCGCCACGACGGCGATCTTGGAGTTCCTGCAGTTCAGGGCCTCGCTGACGGCGAAGTCCCTCTTACCCCAGATGCCGTCGGTGAGGATCAGCACCATCTTGCCTCCCGGGCGGTTGGAGAGCATGGACGCGGCCGTGCCGAGGGGGCTCGCGTCGGTCCCCCTGCCGTATACGTTCACCTTAAGGCCGTCGAGGGCGGTCACTATCATGTTGGGGTCGGCGGTCATGTCCCTCATTATCCCGACCTTGTCGCCGAAGCCCACGAGCCCGAACTTCGTGTTCTCGCCCGCCACGGTCAGGACGAAGTCGTTGACCGTCTTCTTGACCTCCTCCAAGGAGTTCCTCATGCTCCTCGACAGATCTATGCATAGGACTACGTTCTTGGCGATCGGCGCGCCGGAGGACCTCTCCTTCGGCTTCTCGCTCATCCACGAGATGTCGTCAGGGACCGGGTCGGAGTCCACGTGCAGGGGCTCCCCGTCCTGGAAGGCGGACACCTTCACCACCCCGTTCTCGTCGTAGTTGTACTCCATGTCTATGATCGCCCCCTCCCCGGAGTTGTAGAACCCGGAGATGACGACCTTGGCCAGGACGTAGCAGTCCAGGGGGATCCTGCTCTCTCCTTGGAGCGTGAACACCTCTATGATGTCCGTCATGTTCCCCGGCTCGATCCTGAACGGCTTCCTCACCGAAGAGGGGATCTTCGAGTTCCTCTTGATCATTATCTCGTTGACGTACCTCTCCCCCCCGGGGCTCACCGAGAGCGCGCCGAGGCTGTGGGCGGTGACGTCGGATATCTGCATCTCCCTGACCCCTGTGCTGGTGCTGCAGTAGAGCTCGGACGTGATCGCCGCCCCCTTTGCCACAGCGAGGTCCGTGTCGGAGTGGTCTATGACCGGCTTCCCGGACACCTTCTCCAAGAACTTCGTCACCTGGGGCATCCTCGTGGACCCCCCTACCAGGAGGATCTCGTCCACGTCCGCCCATGACATGCCGAGGTCGCCGAACAGCCTCATGCACACGTCCTTCGTGGCGTTCAGGAGGAACTGCGTCCTGGTGTCGAACTGCTCCCTCGTGAGGGTGTACTTCCCGGTGTAGCCCTCGTGCTTTATCTGCATGGTGACGCTGTCCGTCTTGGTCAGCACCTTCTTGTAGTTCTCGGAGGCCACTATCAGCTCGTTCTTGGCGGGCTCGTCGTCCCTCGGGTCCACGCCGAAGTCCTCGAGGAAGTGCTCGCACACGTATTTGACTATGGCCGCGTCCCAGTCCTTGCCGCCCAGGATGTGGTTTCCGTCCGTGCCGAGGACTTTGATGTTGCCCTTCTCTATCTTCACCAGGGTGACGTCGAACGTACCCCCGCCGAGGTCGTAGACCATCACGGTCTTGTTGGACTCCCTGTTGTACCCGTACGATATCGCGGCGGCGGTCGGCTCGTTTATGATCTTCATCACCTTCACGCCGCACGCCTCCCCCGCTCTGATCGTGGCGGTCCTCTGGAAGTCGTTGAAGTACGCGGGGACGGTGATGACCACCGAGTCTATCTTCTCCCCCGTCCTCTCCTCCGCGTCGGTTATCAGCTTCTTCAGGAGCATCGCGGAGAGGTCCTCCGCCATGTACACCTTCCCGTGCGCCTCGACGGTGAAGCTGTTGTCCCCCATGCCCCGTTTGAACGACGCGGCTATGGTCCCGGCGCCCCCGGCCTGCATGTCCTTGGCGTCCTCGCCTATCAGGACCTCGCCGTTGTCCAGGAAACAGATGACCGACGGGGTCAGCTCCTTCTCGAACTTGTTGTTGACGATCTCCGGCCTGGAGTTCTTTTTATCATATCTTGCCACTGTAGAGTACGTTGTCCCAAGGTCTATACCTACCTTCATATCCCATCGGTAGAAGATATGTATAACTGGGTATAAAATAGGTTTGACAGGGCGCTACGAATTTCGAAGGGCCCGCCCGGCGTCAAAGGCAGGTTTTTTATACCCTTGTTCCCCGGTACGAAAATCGTAGGGGCACATGCAGGGCCGGACGGCGGGCTCCACGGCTGCCCGAAGGCCGTCTGCGCGAAGGGGGAAGGGCCCATGCCCCCAGGGGATGGAAACCCTTAATAGGCGCTCTGCCGATGCGAAGGAGGGGACGGAGACAACGGCCGAGCTGCCTGAGATCGTTAAGCTTGCGGGACAGATGAGGGAAACCCTGACGGGGAAGACCGTCAAGGGCATAGACATACGCCAAGAGAAGTGCTCCAACGTGCCGGCGGGCGAGTTCCGCCGCCGGACGGCCGGCGCCACGGTCGAGGGCGTGTCCCACAAGGGCAAATGGATAATCACAGCCCTCGATAGCGGAGAGCACATCCTCATGTCGCTGGGAATGGGGGCGGACGTGCTCTTCGCCGAGGTCGGGGCGGGCATGCCGGAGGGGTGTCAGGTGAAGGTTCTTTTCACCGACGGCACCGGGTACACCGCCCGGTTCTGGTGGTTCGGCAGGTTCCTGCTCGTCCCTGAGGGCGGGCTCGCCTCGGAGCCGAGCACGAAGGACATCGCGATCGACCCCTTCGACGAGGGGTTCACCCTCGGGCACCTCGCGTCCATCCTCGATGGGAAAAGGACGCAGGTCAAGGCGTTCCTCATGGATCAGAAGAACGTCGGCGGCATCGGGAACATGTACATGCACGACATCCTCTTCAAAGCGCGGCTGCACCCGACGAGGAAGGCGTCGGGGCTGAGCGGGGAGGATGTCGCGCTGTTATACGAAAGCATCGAAGGGGTCCTCGGCGCGTCCCGCGATCTGGGCTCCTCGTCTTACGAGAGCGATTTCTTCGGGCGGAAGGGCGGGTTCACCCTCGACCACTTCGCGGTGGGCTACAAGGAGGGCAGGCCCTGCCCCGCATGCGGCGAAAGGATCGTCTCCATAAAGGCCGGGGGCACGTCCACGTTCATTTGTCCCCATTGCCAGAGGCTGTGACGGAGCCGTCTGTGTCATAGGCGTGCGTCTCTATTCCAAGAGGGGACTTCAGGTCATAACGGGAAGCGAAACACAGCCAAAACCAGAAACAAAACACAGCCAAAACCAGAAACAAAACACAGCCAAAACCAGAAACAAAACACAGCCAAAACCAGAAACAAAACACAGCCAAAATAGGAATTATATATAAATTTTTCAGATAAATTAATATACAATTTAATTTATGTTGTAATGTGAAAAATGAATATCTGAAGAGGATAGTGGATAAAAAATTCGACATCCTTCTTGGCTCTTCCGGCGCAGTGCTGATAAAAGGCTCCAAATGGTGCGGCAAGACGCGGACGGCCCAAGAGCGGGCTGCAAGCGCGATCTATATGCAGGACACTAAGGAAAAGAAGAATTATTCCGAGATCCTCAAAATCGACCCTTCCATACTTCTCGAGGGGAAAACGCCGCGCTTGATCGACGAGTGGCAGACGGCGACCATTCTGTGGGACAGCGTCCGTTTCACCGTCGACCAACGCGGAGAGCCGGGGCAGTTCATACTCACGGGCTCGGCCGTGCCCAGCACCGAGGAGGTCATGCATACCGGGACAGGGCGCATAGCGCGGCTGCTCATGCGGCCGATGACGCTGTTCGAATCCCACGAATCAGACGGCAGCGTCTCGCTGAGGTCCCTTTTCAATGGCGAAGACATCAGAGGGGCGTCCCCCCTCACGTTAGAAGGGACAGCGTTCGCGCTGGCTCGGGGCGGGTGGCCGGCGGCGGTAGGGGAAAAGGGGCGGCTCGCCTTGCAACATGCGGAGAACTATGTGGAGGGGGTCATAGAGAGCGACGTCTCGCGCGTCGATGATGTGGAGAAGGACCCCTCGAATGTGCGCTTGCTGATGCAGTCGCTCGCCAGGAACGTGTCGACGGCGGCGAAACTGACGACCATCCGGGACGACATCACCGCCGAAAAGCCGATCACGGATAGGACGATCGCATCATACATGAACGCGTTGGAACGCATATTCGTCATCGAGGACCTTCCCGCCTGGAGCCCCAACATGCGCTCAGGGACCGCTTTGAGGACACATAAAAAGCGTCATTTCGTCGACCCGTCCATCGCAACGGCGGTCCTGCGCGTCTCGCCCGAGGGCCTGATGAAGGATTTCAACGCGTTCGGCCTGCTTTTCGAGTCGCTCTGCATCCGCGACCTCAGGGTCTATGCGCAGGCGAACGACGGCGAGGTGTACCATTACCGCGACAAGAACGGGCTGGAGGTCGATGCGGTGATATCCCTGCACGACGGGCGTTGGGGTGCTGTCGAGGTGAAGATGGGGGCGGGAGCCGTGGATGAGGCGGCAGGCAACCTCATGAAGCTGAGGGACAAGGTGAACCTCGATAAAATGGGGGAGCCGTCGTTCCTGGCGGTAGTCACCGCCTCCACCTACGCGTACCGCCGCGAGGACGGCATCTACGTCGTGCCCATCGGGTGCCTGAAGGATTGAGCGCGGGACCGGCGGTCAGAGCTCGTCCAGGCTGCTGATGCGCGCGTCGCACCCCCCGCAGGGGAAGCCGCCGCCGGGCCTGTCTATCAGCACGGAGAACACGCCGGCACCTTTGCCCGCCAGCACGTCGTTCATGCTGTCCCCCACCATCAGGGAGTCGCCGGGGGGAGCGCCCATCTCCGACAGGCAGAGCAGGACCGGCTCCGGGTCGGGCTTCGGCGACTCCACGCTGTCCCGACCGACCACCGACGTGAACATGCCCTCTATCCCGAGCGCGGAGAGCGCCCCCATGACCTGCGACATGTACGCGTTGGACACGACCCCCAGCACGCGCCCTTTGCGGGACAGGCGGGCGAGGCACCTCTCCGCGTCGGGGAACAGCATCAGGCCGGCGGGGCCGACCCCGTCGTAGGCGTCCATGACGGCGGACACGAAGTCGCTGCACGCTTCGGGGGAGTCTGGGCGGTGCCGGGAGAATATCTCGCTCAAAGGGGTGCGGATGTAATCATCGTACCGCCCGGGGTCGTAGGGTATGCCGAAATCCACGAACGTGGACATGAACGCCGCCTCGTACCCCGTCCTCGAGTCGACCAGGGTGTTGTCCAGGTCGAATATGTAGAAGTCGTATTCCCTCATCCGCCGCCAGGATGCCGTCCGGGTAGATATGGTTTGCCCGGGGCCTCGCCGTGCTTTCGGCGCAGGGTCACATAATCAGAGGTCGCTCTTGAGCAAGAAGTCGTTCAGGTGTATCCCCCTGACGCCGTTCCTGTCCTCGTTCCAGTACGTGTCCATAGTCACGACGTATTTGGGATAATGATCCTTTATGGCCTCGAGGGGTGAGAACTCCCTCTCCATCGTTTCAATGCCGCCGTACTCCGTGCACACCTGGACGTAGACCCTGCCGCCGCCGTTCATCTTCTCCGCTACGAAGTCGATCTCCTTGGCGCCCACCCTGCCGACGTATACTTTGTAGCCGCGCCTGACGAGGTCGTTGTGGACGATGTTCTCCAGAACCCCTGGCAGGTTAGTCGCCATCATGTCCCTGACGGCGTATTGAAGCGAGTGGTCCGCGAGGTAGTACTTGTCGTTGCTTTCCAGGAGCCTTTTCCCCTTTATGTCGTACCTGCTTGCACGCTTTATGACGCAGGCGTCCTCCATGTAGCCCACATAGCCGCTTATCGTGTCGAAGTCGCCGCCCCCGCCGTTGCTCTTCAGGTAGTCCGCGATCTTCTTGATGGAGACCGGACGTCCCACGTTGTCGTAGATGAACGCGACGACCCTCTCCAGCAGGGGAAGGTTCTTCACCTTGTTCTTAGAGGCCACGTCCTTCAGGACGATCGAGGAGTGTATGTCTGCGACCGTCCGCCTAGCCTGTTCTTCCGTGAACCGGGTCACGGACAACAGGGGGAAGCCGCCCGTCCGTATGTACCTCTCCAAAAGGCCGTACCGTCCGCCCCCGCCGTCATCGGCCAGCCCGGACTCCTCCCTGAAACGTATGAACTCCTCGAAAGAGAGCGTGCCTACCTGGAACGCCACGTACCTCCCCGCGAGCAGGGTGGCCAGCTCCCCCGACAGCATCTTCGAGTTCGACCCGGTGACGTAGATGTCGGTGTTCCTCAGCCTCAGCGAGTTGACCGCCCTCTCCCACCCCTCCACTGCCTGCACCTCGTCCAGGAATATGTAGTACATCCCCTCGTCGACCATCCTCTCGAGGACGTACCCGTTCAGCTCCTCGTAGGAGGCGATGCCCTTGAACTCCAGGTCCTCGAAGTTCATGAAGATTATGTGCCCCTCGTCCGTCGACTTCGCCACCTCCTCACGGATCAGCCCCAGTATGCCGGATTTTCCGCATCTCCTGACGCCGGTTATCACCTTCACAGGCTCTTTCCCGATGAACCCCTTTATCTCGTCAGTGTAGACCTTTCTTTCTATTAGCTTATCCATTTCCGCCTCTGTTTCCTAAAGGATATAACCTAAGACATATATCAATTTTATCAATTTATACGGCATCATGCCTGAATAAAATGTAAATTATACCTAATAATTAAGAACCATTCCTAAATTATTGCATTTATATCAACAAGGCAGGGGCCCAAGCACCATATCGCCAATTATATCGCCAATTATATCGCCAATTATATCGCCAATTTTTTATAGTGGTAGATGGTAAGAATAAACCGTTAACAAAAGTGATTGCCAATGAACAGACCGCCGTTCGAGATAACAGACAGGATCCTAAACCTGCTCGCTGAGATCACGAACAGGATCGGCAGGTTGGATGCCGCCTCGAACAAAAAGATGAGCCTCTCCCTCAGAAAGGCCGCCATGGTCAAGACCGTCAACTCGTCTTGCGCGATAGAGGCGAACTCGCTGACGGAACAGCAGGTGGAGGGGGTGATAGACGGGAAGCGCGTCATCGCGCCGCCGAACGAGATAATCGAGGTGATGAACGCATACGACGCATATGCGAGGATCGACGAGTACGACCCTTACGGAACGGCGTCGTTCCTCATGGCGCACGGGATCTTGACGGGACGGCTGCTGACGGACGCAGGGAGGTACAGGGCGACGGACGTCGCCGTCTATGAGGGCAGGAACGTCATCCATATCGGCGCGAGGCCCCAGTTCATATCAGGCCTGATGGACGACCTATTCGGATGGGCGAGGGCGTCCGATCTGAACCCCGTGATAAAGGCATGCGTGCTGCATTATGAGATCGAGACCATACACCCATTCTCGGACGGGAACGGGAGGATCGGCAGGCTGTGGCAGTCCGTGGTGCTCTGCAGGTACAACGAGGTGTTCAAGCTGATGCCGGTAGAGACCCTAGTGCATGCGAACCAGCAGAGGTACTACGATTCGATAGAGGCATCGAGGGAAAGGGACAGCTCCACCCCGTTCATAGAGTTCATGCTGGAGATGATACTGGCGACCCTGGACTCGTTCAGCGGCGACGAGGGCGGGCTGCGTGGGGTGAAGGACAGATACCTGCAGAACCTGACCAAAACCGAAAGAGAGGCCCTGATGATCATCATAGGCAGCTTTGGCAGAGGCGAGACGATCACTGCGGGGCGTCTGCGTGAAGTCATGGGCAAGGCGGACTCGACCGTCCGGAACCATCTGAGGAGGCTCACGGAAGAGGGGATACTCACCGCCTCCGGCAAGAACAAAGGCAGAGGGTACGTGATCAACGAGGACATTTTCCTATGACACTCTGACAGGCCGTCCGTGTCTCGGCTCCCCATGGCCGCGGGGGTTTAGGCAACGGACGCCCACGTCCTCTGCCCCCTTCACGATATTCCTTCAACTCAATCCTTCAGGCATCCGATCGGAACCACATATACGCCGTCCCTGCGGTGGTACGCGTGCTCGGTCGCTGTAACAACTGCTAGGAAGGATGGCTCGTTCATCTAGTCCGTGTATATTTTGTTTATTTCGTGATTCTTATAATTTTCATTCCGTGATTTCGATAACTTTCATTCCGTGATTTCGATAACTTTCATTCCGTGATTTCGATAACTTTCATTCCGTGATTCCGATAGCTTCCGCTCCGTGGTTTTCCACGAATCGCCGCAAATTTTTCGGGACTGAAAGACGGCGTCATAGGCTCTATGGTAGGTGAGGCGTCCATCCCGCTTGCTTGAACGCGCTCTGCTCCTCTCCGTCGGCTCCGCCCCTGTCCGTCGGCTATGCCCTGGAACATCGGCATCCCTCGGTAGGTTATGGACAGCGTACAAAAAACGCATTCTGGTAGGCACATCATTGTCCTCTTTCTGCCGTCATTCCTTTTTATGGTTGAAACACATCTACCCCCCTAAGTGAACCAATGAAGGACGACATTCAGATAGAGGAAGAAGCCGACGTTAGGAACATAACGGAGATAGCGGGCAAGATCGGCCTGGCGCCAGAGGACATCGACCAGTACGGGAAGCACATAGCGAAGGTGCCCCTCGAGGTCCTGGCGAGGTTCGACGGCAACGAGGACGGGAAGCTGATAATGGTGACGGCCGTGACCCCCACCCCCGCAGGGGAGGGGAAGACCGTGACCACGATCGGCCTGATCCAGGGCCTCAGCCGCATCGGCAAGAAGGTGGTGGGCGCGCTCAGGGAGCCGTCCGTGGGGCCGACGTTCGGCGTCAAGGGCGGGGCCACAGGCGGGGGGTACTCCCAGGTGTACCCCATGTGGGACATCGACCTCCACTTCACCGGCGACATACACGCGGTCTCGTCGGCGCACAACCTCCTCTCGGCGGTCCTCGAGAACAACCTCGTGAGGGACAACCCCCTCGGGATAGACCCCTCCAAGATAGTCCTGAAGAAGGCGATGGACATGAACTGCCGCGAGCTCAGGGAGATAGTGGTGGGCCTCGGCGGCGGGAGGCTGTCGGGCGGCGTGACGCACGAGTCCGGGTTCCTGATAACGTCGGCGTCCGAGATCTCGGCGATACTAGCCCTCGCCACAGGCTACAGGGACCTCAGGGAGAGGATCGAGAGGATGGTCGTGGCGTACACGTACGCTGGGGACATGGTCACCGTGAAGGACCTCGGCTGCGCCGGGGCGATGATGATACTCCTGAAGGACGCCCTGAAGCCCAACCTCGTCCAGACGCTGGAGGGCCAGCCGGTGTTCGTGCACGGGTTCCCCTTCGCCAACATAGCTCATGGGAACAACAGCGTGATAGCGACGAGGTACGCCATGAAGCTGGGCGACTACGCCGTGACGGAGGCGGGCTTCGCCGCCGACCTCGGCGGGGAGAAGTTCCTGGACATAGTCTGCAGGCAGGCGGGCATATCCCCGGACTGCGTCGTGATCGTCGCGTCCGTGAGGGCGCTGATGACGCACGGCGGCGCGGACCTCGCGAAGCCCGAGACCCTGACGGGGGAGGCCCTGACGAAGGGCCTGTCCAACCTCGACAAGCACATAGAGAACCTGAAAGGGTACGGGGTCCCGGTCATCGTGTCGATCAACCACTTCTCCTTCGACGACCCGGCGCACATGCAGCTCCTGCGCGACCACTGCAAGGCGCTCGGCGCCGAGTGCGTCCAGTCGGACGCCTTCATGGACGGCGGGAAGGGCGCAGAGGAGCTCGCTAGGAAGGTCGTGGAGGTCCTCGACAAGGGCGGGAAGGACTTCAGGATGCTCTACGAGGACGGCGTCCCCCTAAAGAAGAAGATCGAGGCCATCGCGACGAGGATATACGGCGCGGACGGCGTGGCGTACTCCGCGGCGGCGGACAAGACGCTGAGGAACCTCGAGGAGAAGGGCTACGGGGGGCTGCCGATATGCGTGGCGAAGACCCAGTATTCCCTGTCCGACGTTGCAGAGTTAAAAGGGGCGCCCAAGGGGTGGAAGCTCAGCGTGAGGGAGGTCGCGCTGTCCGCCGGGGCGGGGTTCGTGGTGCCGATATGCGGCGAGATGATGCTGATGCCAGGACTCTCCAAAACGCCGGCGGCTATGAGGATGGACCTGACGGACGACGGGAAGGTCAGAGGGCTGAAGTGACCCCGCCGTCCCTCATGCCGTACCAGCGCTCGGCCTCCTCCTTGTCGACGGGGACCCCGTCGCCGGCCTCGTACATGTTGCCCAGGAGTATCTGAGCGCCCCTGTGCCTGTTCATCGCGGCGGACGTGAGCCAGTCCAGCGCCCTCTCGGCGCTCCTCTCGACGCCGTACCCGGCCTTGTAGAGCTGCCCCAGTATGAACTGGGCCTCTGAATGGCCGGACTCCGCCGCGGCGGTGAACCACTCGACAGCCGCGCCTATGTCCTTCTCCTCGCTGTCGCCGTCGAAACGGATCAGACCCAGCTCGTACTGGGCGCGCGGGTCGCCCATCTCGGCGGGGACACTGAGCAGGGAGACGGCCTTCTTCGCGTCCCTCTCCGCCCCGTAGCCCTTGCTGTGCATCTTCCCCAGGAAGTACATCGCGCCGAGGTTCCCGTCGCCGGCGGCGTGCTCGAACCAGTGCCTCGCCGCCTCCAGGTCCATCCTCACGCCCTGCCCCCTGGAGTAGAGGAGGCCGAGGTAGAACTCGGCGTCGGACGACCCCTTGTTCGCATGGGAGGAGAGGATCGAGAAGGCGGCGGAGTAGTTCCTCTCGGACTTCGTCCTGATCATGAACTTGGCCCATTCCAACGGCTCCATCTGGCTTTCGAAGGGTATGCCGGAGTCCTCGTGCATGCTTGGCGATGGGCAAGGACGGTTATAACCCTTATGATTCCCCTGCGCCGTCACAGTTTGTATGTTCAGAGTTTTGAAATTACTCTGAATATACAAAAAACTGTGAAACTGTGAAACGCCAAGGGTTATATAAGCGCCATGCTTATCTATGGTTGCGGGTGGCCCCGCGGCCGCCTAGTGGGGGGATTGTGGCTCCTCAGCCCCTCACCCTCACAACCCTTTTGGGAAAACTTTGATGCCGCACCCGTCGCACTTGAACACCTTGCCCCCTATCATCCGGTAGAACCTCTCGAAGGTTTCCTCGTCCTTCGGGTTGCTCGGCTTGCTCCTGTGCCTCCTCCTCACACAGAATGCGACGCAGTCCGCCAGCTGGGACATGTGCCTGTACTTCGACTCCACGAAGATCGGGTCCTCAATGAGGAATCTGTTGTCCACACGTCCGCTCCCTTCCCTGCACAGTTCCTTTATCTTGGATCTGACCTTGTTGTCGTACCTCCTGTCGACAGAATCTACGAGCAATATGCCGTATTCCCTGTCCTCATCTGGCTTTGTTCCATTGACGCTGTCGAGGAAACAGCAGAGGCGCTCGAACATCAGTTTCATAGCGAACATCCCCACGTCTAACCCGGGGTTCTTCAGCTCGCCCTTCCTTATGACGACGGACGCTATCCAGCATTCTGCTTCAGAGACTACATTGAGCAGATCCTCGACCATCCCCAACCGGACGGCGACGTCCAGGCCTTTGAAGACGCCCTTGTGGCTTATTATGTCCGTCGTGTGGAACTCGAATGATTCCGGGTCTTTGTCAGGGAAATACTTCAGCTTGAGCCGGGTGACCGCCTTATCGATCCGCATCCACTCCCGTTCGTTCACGAGGAGCGCTGCGAGGACGAACTCTTTTTCTGAATCAGCCAGGTCTGGTTTGCCAGACTCGTCGAGATAGGCGAGGTACATCGATGGGGCATCACGCGGGGCGTGATAAACATATCCTCTTTGGAATGGCGCTCTGGCAGGCTCTTTCGAGAAAAGTGCGGAATGAAGGAAAAGGAAGCCTGAGGTGGGGGCGAAAGGGCAGGCGTCATGGGCCATCCTCATGGAAAAGCGTCACGCCGCCCGCGGCGCTGATGCGCCCCTTGCCGGAGGGGCGACCGGGACATAGCCGACATCGGCATTCTGCCCCGTTGCCCGCAGGGCCCACGCCCTGCGCTATGGATACCCGCTGACACCCTGGTCTGCGGCCACAGGCGTATGCCGGAGTCCCTGGCGTACAGCACGTGACCATGCTCCCTGGTAGCCTGTGCCTTCCCCGTCCTCCTCATGGACGTGTCATGCTGTCGATCCTATCCGGTATCCGTTGGATGCCCCGGAGCCGGATCACCCGGTCATCCCTTTGAAGTGCCCTGACACCGTCCCGCCAGCCCCCCATGGCCCCATGACGCCCCGTCGAGGCGAACCGCACCCAAATCCGAGGCAGTCCTTTCCCTCCGTTTCTCATTTCCATTGAATCCTCGAAGGAGCCTTTTACCAACACAGCCCGCCGCAGGAGCCATTAATAACCACATCGCAGATATAAGTAACAGTTAAAAAAGGAAGGCATACAAATGCACACAAACAGACGATCAAAAATATGGGGCGCCCGTCCCGAGCGGATGTTCCCGGTGGCCGTGCTGGCGTTCGCGCTCATCACGGTCGCGGCGTTCGCGCTCTTTCCCTCGGCAACGGTATCCGCCGCACCGGGGGACATACCCTACATAGACGAGAACGGGACGACGCAGTACATGAACGAAAGCGATCTCACGATACTCGAGCAGGCCAACTTCCCGTTCAATGGCCGGCTGTACGGCGGATGGTACCTCGTGCGCGGCACGATCTCCGTCACCACCAGCTTCACGGCCAACCAGATCTACCTGGATGCAGGCAGCGACGTCCATCTGATCCTCGAGGACGGGTGCGATCTGAGCGTGGTCGCCACCTCCAATTACGCAGGCTTCTCCGTCCCGCTCGGATCCAGCCTGACCATCTACGCCCAGTCCGAGTCCGATGCCGTGATGGGGAAGCTCTCGGCGACGGGCGGCAACAACGGGCCCGGCATCGGGACTGGCCTCGGCGACGGCGTGAACGTCGGCACGATAACCATCAACGGCGGCATCGTCGAAGCACGGAGCGTCCAGTTTGCCGCCGGAATCGGCACATACGGCCAGAACAACGGCTCCGTCATCATCAACGGTGGGAAGGTCACGGCATCAGGCGGCGACTCTGCCGCCGGGATAGGCTCAGGCTACGGCAACAACTACTACGGATCGGTCGTCATCACCGGCGGAACGGTCATGGCTACTGCCGGCACCGGCAGCGCTGGCATCGGCTCCGGCAATAGCTGGTTGTTCGGCGGGTCGGTCGTCATCACCGGCGGCACCGTCACAGCCGTTGGCGCCGGCATCGGCGCCGGCATCGGCTCCGGCGGAGGCGGCGAATACAACGGGTCCGTTTCCATCACCGGCGGGACGGTCAACATGAAGGCCGGCGGTCTCGAAGGAGCAGGCATCGGCTCAGGCCAAGGCGGCGACTACAACGGCTCCGTCACCATCACCGGCGGAATGGTAATGGACCAGAACGACTCCAGCTACGGCGCAGGCATCGGCTCAGGCCAGGGCGGCGACTACAACGGCTCCGTCGCCATCTCAGGCGGGACGGTCAAGGTCATCAGCTTCGCTTCAACCCACGCCGGCATCGGCGCCGGCACGTCAAGCAGCTGGGGCTACGGCACATACGGCGTCGGGGCGGCCATCGTCATCTCCGGCGGCAGTGTCTACGGCAGCAACGCCTTCAACGTCATCGTCAATGCGAACATACCGAACGGGGCCACCAACGGCCCGGCCAACGGGGACGCGGCCGTCAATCCAGTCACGGCTACCCTGAGCCCCCCTCTCGCGGACACCGCGATCATCGGCGGGATGGTCTCCTCGGCCGGTTACTACGGGTTCGACGACATAAGGACGGACGGCGACGGGAAGGTCCACCTGTGGCTCCCCGTAGCGGTTGGTACAGAAATAGTCTTGACTGCGGACGGCTTGGCGACATACGACGTGACAGGCAATGTCAACACCGGCGCCAACAGCTTCACGCTCACCGTGTCGGGCACGCATACTGCGGCCCCGTACATGATGGCGGGCGGCAAGACGAAGATCTGTTACGACCCTGTCGAGATCATCTCTACCATGACGACGCTGGACGATACGGGGCCGAGCAACGGATGGTATGTGGCTAAGGGCGCGGTAAACCTTGGGTCATGGAACACCCTCTACGTCAGCGGCGACGTGCACCTGATCCTCGAGGACGGCTGCATGCTCACCGTCACCGGCGGCGACGACGGCGGCATAAACGTCACAGGGACGGACAGCCTGACCATCTACGCCCAATCCACTGACGACGGGACGATGGGCAAGCTGATGTCCAGTTCCAACAACGGCGCGGGCATCGGCGGCGCCTACTTCGCCGGCACAGGCGGCGCCGGGGGCTCCGTCACCATCAACGGCGGCACGGTAACAGCGGAATCATATTACGGCGCGGGCATCGGCGG
>WRNL01000028.1 GCA_009776625.1 Methanomassiliicoccaceae archaeon
GCACGTGCAGATCCTCCAGATCGTCGAGGGCATGGGCATGGGCTTCGCCGCGTACACGATCGGGGGGAACAACTACGCCGAGGGCACGGTGTACTTCATCGCCAACATACCCAATGCGGCGGCGGCTCTCAACGATGACTACATCGATGGCGGCATCCTTTGGCAGCCGCAGTACCAGAAGATCGTCGAGGACAAGACCCAGAAGCGCGACTTCAAGGAGCTTGCCCTGACCAGCGACCTCTTCCCTGGGCATGCGTGCTGCGTCATAGCCGGCTACCACGGCTACACCTCCACGCACGAGGACGAGACCGTCAGGTTCCTGGCGGCTTACATAAAGGCGGTGGACTGGGTGAACGGCGCCCTCGCCGACAAGGGGGGCGATGACTACGCCCTGCTGGTCAGCGTCGCCAAGGACAGGACCGGCTCGACGTTCACGGACAGCGAGATAGAGGCCGCGCTGGATACGGTGATATACACATACGGGCAGAACAGCGGCACGCCCCTGGCGTACCTGATGGACCAGATACCCGCCCTGGCGGAGGACCTGGTGGCGTTGGAGGCGACCAAGAAGACGCTTGCCGACTCAGGGTTCAGCAGCGGTGCGGAGTTCGCGGACAGGTTCATCGACGACAGCTTCCTTGTGAAGGCGCTCCAGCTCCTCGCAAGCGGCGGGACGTACGAGAACAAGGCGAGCCTGAAGGTCGCCGTCATCGCAGGCGACGTGCACCAGATAGCCATCCACATGGCGGACGAGCTGGGGTACTTCGGGGAGTACGGGCTCGATGTCTCGTTCTCCAACGCGACGAACGGCCCCGGGGTCGCCACGGCCATACAGAACGGCGAGGCGTCGTTCGGCCTGTTGGGCGCGCCGCCGATCACGATAACGGTTATAAACGGAGAACTCGTAAAGGCGCAACAAGATGAGTAAGATTTTAGGGATCAAATACGACGAGAACGACAGGTACCACAGGTTCGCGAGGACCGCCGTGATAACCGTCGTCTCGTTGTCCATTTTCATTTTAACCTGGTGGGCGGTGTCCGTGATCGCGAACAACACGGCCATCCCTACCCCCCTGGAGACATGGGACGCCCTAGCAGACCTTTATCTCAACGGCGACAAGATGACCAAGATAAGCCTGGGCCAATATGTCTCGTCCAGCCTGTCCACCTTCGTCAAGGGGTTCCTACTGGCGTTCGCCGTCGCGGTGCCGCTGGGCCTCGTCCTCGGCTATTCTAAGACGCTGAGGGATCTCACGAGCCCCGTCATAGAGGTGCTCAGGCCGATAGCGCCCATCGCATGGGCGCCCATATTCATGCTCTCTCTGGGCTACACCGTCGGGCCTGTCCTGGTGGTGTTCGTGGGGATATTCTTCCCCCTGCTGACCAACGTCGTGTTCGGGGTTAGGAAGATAGACCCCAACTGGATCGACGCGTCCAAGACGCTGGGAGCGTCCCAGCTGCAGGTGTTCTACAAGGTGATGATGCCCTCCGCCATACCCTACGTGATGAACGGCATCAAGGTGGGGCTGGGCATCGGGTGGATGTGCATCGTGGCGGCGGAGCTGTACGCCACGCCCCTCGGCGGCATAGGGTTCTACCTGGCGTCCCAGGCCCAGGCGGGGTACTGGCCAGGCGCGTACGCCGCGCTGGTGATAATAGCCGTGCTGGGGCTGCTGACGATCGGCGTCGCGGACTACGCCCACAGGATGCTTTCAAAGAGGATGGGGATAGAGGTATGAGCGACGAACAGGAAGCGGTACGAGCCGTGCAGGGGGCGGCCCCCCAAGACGCCCACATAGTCATAAGGGGCCTGAGGAAGGTGTTCAAGAGGGACGACGTGGAGACGGTCGCCCTGGAGGACTTCTCCCTTGAGATCAAGAAAGGGGAGCTGATAACCCTCGTCGGGCCGTCCGGATGCGGCAAGACCACCATACTCAGGCTGATCGCCGGCCTCATCCAGCCCACATCTGGCGACATACGGATAAGCGGGAGGCCCTGCACCCTCCCCGGGGCGGACAGGGGCATGGTGTTCCAGGACTTCGCGCTGTTCCCCTGGAGGTCGGTGAGGAAGAACGTGGAGTTCGGCCTCGAGGTCGCAGGCATCCCAAAGGAGGAGCGCAGGGAGAGGGCGGAGAGGTACATCAAACTCGCTGGGCTGGAGAAGTTCATCGACGCGAGGGTGCACGAGCTCTCCGGCGGCATGAAGCAGCGCGTCGGCATCGCCAGGGCGCTGGTGGGGCACCCGGACGTGATCCTCATGGACGAGCCCTTCGGCGCGCTGGACGCCCAGACTAGGAACATAATGCAGGTCCAGCTCCTGAAGATCCTCGAGAGGACGGACCAGACGATAGTGTTCGTGACCCACTCCGTGGACGAGGCGGTGTTCCTGTCGGACAGGATAGTCGTGCTGACGAAACGCCCAGCCAGCATAAAGGAGGTAATAGACATACCGTGGCCGCGCCCCCGCGACCGCGCCGACCCGGAGTTCACGTCCCTCCGCAAAAAGATACTCACCGAGCTGGAGAAAGAGAACGTAATGGAATGAAAAAGAGGGGGTTGCCCCCCTCGTGGTTTCAGCCTTCGAGCCTCAGCAGGTCGTACTTGTACACCTTATCCGGGCAGGAGAACTGGCACCTGTAGCAGGCGGTGCCGAGGCAGTTCTTGGTCTTGACGACGATCCTCTTGTCGTCCTCGACCTTGAGGGCGTTCTCGGGGCACTCCTTCTCGCACTTCTTGCAGCCGGTGCAGCCGGGCATGTGGCCCTTAAGCTCGGTGCCGATGTCGTGGATTATGCGGAGGCCGCCTGCGCCCAGGTCGGGTATGTCACGTGCGACCACGCGGAACACCTCGGGCACGCCCTTGACCTTGGGCAGGGGCTGTATGTCCATCATCTCGTTGTACATGTTGTACATGTCCATGCTCATGCCCTCGTCCCAATAGGCCAGCTCCATGACGTAGATCTGCTCGAAGATGGGGTCGGACGCGAACATGACATGGTTCGCCCTGATGCCGTCGGCTATCCCTTGGAGCTCGTCGAGCAGCTCGGGGTTCCTGAGGATGTCCGTCGCCATGGCGAGGGACGTGTTCCCATACTGGTAGATCTTTGTGCACGATGGGGGCAGGAGGCCAACCTCCCTGGCCTTAACGGCGTCCACGTACGTCCCGGAGGCGCCCGCCATGTACATGGTCTGCATCTCGTCGAACTTTATGCCCGCCTTCTCGAGGAGGGTGAAGTGCCCGGCCCTCATGGCGCCGATGGCCTTGCAGGCCTCGGAGATGTCGTGGGAGTCGATGTAGACCCCGTCCTGGAAGACCATCTTCTCGCCGTCGGTGGTGAGCTTGCCCCTCTTCCACAGGCCGCCGCCGAGCGCGGCCGCCACGGCGGCCACGACGCCGGTCCCCGTGATGCCCTTCGCCTTGCCGTGCATGGGCCCCTCGGCGGTGACCATGTTAAGGTTGAAGTCGACCATGTCCCCGGGCTGGGGCATGATGTCGTCGTCTAGCACCAGGCACCTCCACTGCGTGTCGTACTCCAGGTCGCTGATGGCACCTGGGCCGGCGAGCATCCCGTACTTTATGGACTGCCCCTCCATCGCCGGGCCGGCGGCGGCGGAGCCGGTGTATATGTCGTCCCCCACCTTCAACGCCATCTCGGCGTTCGTCCCGTAGTCTGTGACCAGGCAGTTCTCCTTCTGCTCGAGGAACCCGCTCTTGTACATCATGGCGAGCGCGTCCGCGCCTATCTCGTGCCTTATGGAAGGCGGCACGCACAGCTCGCAGCCGTCAGGCACGTCGAGGCCCACGTCCACGGCGGAGAACACCCCCGCGTTCCTGTCGAGCACCTTGATCCCCCTCGCCTTGTGGGCGTTCTCCCCTGCGAAGGCGAGGTCCTCCACGCCGATCCCCTGGAACAGCGAGAGCTGTATGGGGTTCCCGCAGATCGAGACCCTTTCCACCTTCTTCAGGTCGACGTCGAGCGTCCTTATCACCTTGTTGACCGTGTCCATGACGATCCTGTGGGCGATGTCAGTCCCAATGTTGATGCAGAACGTCAGGTGGTCCATTATGTTCGCACCCGGCAACGGGTGGCATTCCGTCACGGACGTGGACAGTATCTTCCCGTCGGAAAGGTCCACGCTGTGCGCCCTGGTCCCGCTGGTACCCATGTCCAGCGATATACCGTATCTCATTTCTTCCTCCTCCTTATTTTATCCCAGAGAGAGCCCTTCTCGGCCCTCTCAGCCTCTTCCTTCCTGCGGTCCTCGCATGCTTCGCAATGGCAGACCTTGTCTTTCTCCTCATGCCCGTGATCATGGTCATGGTCGTGCTTATGGTCATGCCCGTGGTCATGCTTATGATCGTGGTCATGGTCATGGTCATGCTTATGATCGTGGTCATGATCATGGTCATGCTTATGATCGTGGTCATGATCATGGTCGCAGCTGTGTCCCTCCAGGTGGTAGTCCAGCCCGGCGTCGTCTAGGGCGTCCTTCATCGCATGCTCCAGCCCGTGGGCGTCCACGTCTAGCACGGCGGACATGAAACTGAAATCGACCATCTTCTGCGGGGGAAGCGTGCCGTGCTGCTCTACCCCGTTCTTGACGTCCGTCAGGTTGAACGTGACCCCTTTCCCCTCGGAGTTGTACACGGCGGCCTTTATGTGCCCCAGCAGCGAGCCGGACTCCTTCTCGACCCATTTGCCGGTGGCCAGCAGCGCGCCAGACATGCGGGCCGCCGCATCCGCGTTGAAACCGTGTATGTGTCCCTTGAGGCCCACGGCGACGCCGCCCGCCTCCTCGATCGAAGTCCTCTCTGCATCTTCCGCCTCCGCCTCGCACTCGCGGCAGCGGCAGTCATCGTCGTGGTCGTGCCTGCTCATTGCATCATCTCATAGACTTTGTCCATGTTCTCCCCCGTCTTTGTGGACACGGGGATCATGGGCTTGTCGGGGTACTCCCCCTTCAGCCAGCCGATGGCCGAGGCCATCTTATCGGGCGTGGCGAGGTCGCTCTTGTTTATCAGGATGAAGTCGGCGGCAAACATCTGCCTCTTGAAGAACTCCTCCTTCTTCTTGATGAGGTCGTCGAACCTCTGTATGTCCGCTATCCCGATGATGTACATCTCGTCGGGGTTGATCATAGAGATGTGGACGAGGTCCCTCACCTTGTGCGGCAGGGCGAGCCCGGTGGGCTCGATTATGATTATCTCGGGGTCGATGTCCCTCTTTATGTTCTTAAGGGCGGTCTGCAGAGTGCCGGAGAGGGAGCAGCAGATGCACCCGTCGGGCAGCTCTATCGCATCGTACCCCTCTGCCTTCAGGGTGGCGCCGTCGACGCCGATCTCCCCGGACTCGTTCACAAGGATGGCGACCTTCGCGCCCTTCTTGCTGTACATCGAAGCTAGCTTCATCAAAAGCGTCGTTTTCCCGCTTCCGAGGAACCCGCCTAGAATGTAAACGTACATATGGCTAGGGGAACAATCGGATGATATATTAGCCTTTCAATCGAACCGGGGGGCGCGGGCGGGCCGCCGCACGGTGTATCCTTAAAATATGAGTTGGATAATATATCCATTATGACGAGCGGCATCCCTCGGATCGTGATCGCAGGCACCCATAGCGGGGTCGGGAAGTCCACAATAACCATGGGGCTGCTGATGGCCCTGAAGAAGAGGGGGCTGAACCCCCAGTCTTTCAAGGCGGGGCCGGACTACCTCGACCCCATGCACCACACCATGGTCCTGGGGAAGGAGTGCAGGAACCTCGACACGTGGATGTTCGGGGCCGAGGCGGAGAGGCTTTTCATCGAGGGGTCGAAGGGGTCGGGCATATCGGTCGTGGAAGGGGTCATGGGGCTGTACGACGGCATAGACGGCACCAGCGAGGAGGGGTCCACCGCCCACCTGTCGAAGGTCATCAGGGCCCCGGTGGTTCTCGTGATAGATGCGAAGTCCATGGCGAGGAGCGCCGGTGCGGTGGCCATGGGTTTCAAGGAGTACGACAAAGGGGTGGACCTGGCGGGGGTGATATTCAACAGGGTGGGGAGCGAGAAGCACATGAGGATACTCGAGCGCTCCCTCTGCGGCATACCCTGTCTCGGGGGGGTCACAAGGGACGAATGCATGGCCCTGGAGAGCAGGCACCTAGGCCTCGTCCCCGCTGCGGAGAACTACGACCCGGATAGGTATGACAGGATAGCGGGGCATGTGGAGGGGTGCGTCGACATCGACAGGCTCGTGGAGATCGCGGGCGCCGCGCCGCCCCTCGCTGGAAGCCGCGCCGCCCCCCCGAAGGGGAAGGGCAGGGTGCGCATAGGGGNGGCGAGGGACAGGGCGTTCAACTTCTATTATATCCATAACCTAGAGGCGCTCGCCGCCGCCGGGGCGGAGATCGTCCCCTTCTCCCCCATCGACGGCACGCTCCCCGACGTGGACGGCCTGTACCTCGGCGGGGGGTACCCGGAGGTGTTCGCCGAGGGGCTCGAGGGGAACGCCGCGATGAGGTCGGCGGTCAGGAAGGCGTCCGAGGACGGCATGCCCATATACGCCGAGTGCGGCGGCCTGATGTACCTTTCCAAGCGCATTTGCCGCGTAGAGGGCGGGAGCTACGAGATGTGCGGCGTGCTGGAGGCGGAGGCTAGGATGAGCGAGGGCAGGAGGTCCCTGGGGTACGTGGAGATGGCCGCCCGCGCAGACACCGTGCTGTGCGAGAGGGGATGGGCGGTCAGGGGTCACGAGTTCCATTACTCCTCGGTGTCCCCCATGGGGCGCAGCGAGTACGCATTCGACCTCGGCAGGGGAGCCGGGATAGAGGGCGGAAGGGACGGCATGATGGCCGGGAACACCCTTGCCGGGTACACGCACATCCACTTCGCATCCAACCCCAGGATGCCGGGGAGGTTCGTGGACTGCTGCTACGATTACGCCAGAAAATGAGGCTGAAAAAACGACATGCGCTAGCATTGCCCCGATACAACGTTAAAGGGCGAGCGTCCGTTACGAAATACGTAGGGAGGCACGATTCTTCCAGACGCGACATATTGGCATTTTCTATTTTAAGTATATAAGTCTTTTGTTGCCCTTTATATCAAGTGGATATAACATCCATCCTTGACACACGTTATATAGTGTCCAACTTATCCTACTGTCAGTGTCGGCTGAGCAATCGGCTTACACGAATATAAGGAGGAAAAACTTATGGTTAGTCACAAAGGAGTAGACTATGCAAAGATCCTCACAAGGTACGACGTCAAAGCGCAGAACGAGGCTTCCCCGGAAGCCATCGCCGCCAAGATGTTGCCCAAGGATCCGGTGCTTAAAAAGGTTGCAGAGACCGTTGTTTGGATGAAGTTCAAGGACGTAGGCCCTGCCACCACCGAGGCGCTGAAAGAGAAAGACCCGCTCGTCATCATAAACGACGGGCTCGTTGTCGGAATGGAAGTTGTTGCAAAGCTGTACGCTGACCACATCTACTATCTCCCCGAGATCATGATGGCCGCTAAGACCATGGAGATCGGGATCGCCATTGCTGAGAAGCAAATCAAAGGCGGCAGGGAGACGAAAGGGCTGGTCGTCATGCACGTTGCAGAGGGGGACCCCCACGACATCGGAAAGAACATCGCGAAGGTCATGCTGACCTCGTCCGGGTACTCTGTCATCGACATGGGCAAGGACGTCGACGTCAAGGACGTCGTCGCAGAGGTAGTGAAATCGAAGCCCATGATGGTCACCGGAACGGCGCTCATGACGACGACGATGACTGCGTTCCCCAGGGCCGCAGAGCAGCTCGTCGCGAAGGGTGTCAAGATACCCTTCATGTCCGCTGGCGGCGCAGTGAACAGGGACTTCTCCGAGTCGTTCGAGCTCGGGATATACTCTGAGAAGGCACCGCAGACCCCGCCCATAGCCGACAAGATCAAAGGCGGCTGGGACTGGAGGAAGGTCAGGGAGAACTGGGACGACATCGTTGGAGGTGTGTAAACATGGCAGCAACAAGATTCACAAAAATGGCGTACTCGAGCGCCGACGAGATCGTTTTCGGAACCGCGAAATCCCCCGTGTCCTACGGGTGCGGGATAAAGGTCGGCGCCGGAAGGGTCATACCCGAGCTCAACTACGGCCCCAGGCCCGGATCCGAGAAGGACCCGGCGAGACTGAAGAAAGAGTATGTGGACTACATCTCCAAGGACGCCCTGCTCAGGGCGGTCACGCTCGGGTTCCCGGACCTGCAGCTTGAGACGGAGTGGATCTCGCAGATGGGGAACCCGAAATTCGCGGCCCCCGTCGTCGAGGGACAGAAGGACATCACGAGGAAGTTCAACGAGGAGTACGGGATCTGCACGGCTGTAAGGCAGACCCTGCCTGACCAGCGCGAGGCCGAGGAAGGCCTCCGCCTCGGCGCGAAGAGCAAGCACAACTACCCTGAGGCTCTCTTCGGCTGCTGCGACGTGGCCTGCGAGAACGGCGCCGACCTCATCTCATGCGAGACGATGGGCGGCAAAGAGCTCGCTGACCACGCGGTCACGACCGGCGACGCAGTCGCGTTCCTCTACGGTGTAGGGTACCTCGGCGCCATCGACATGGAGTTCGTATGGTCCGAGTTCGTCAACACCGCGAAGAAGAACAAGGTTGTCTGCGGCGGTGACACGAACTGCTCCGGCGCGAACACCTCGATGTTCATGGCCGGCGGCATGCTGGACCAGGATGTCCAGAAGACCTTCTCGACCGTCACCAGGGCCATATCTGCCGCAAGGACGATAGTCGCCATGGAGTGCGGCGCATCCGGTCCCGACAAGGACTGCGGATACGAGGGCCCCATAATAAAGACCATCACCGGCAGGCCCGCTGCACAGGAGGGCAAGAACTGCCAGTGCGCGCACGCTGACCTTCAGGGCAACCTGATGGCCCAGATCTGCGACGTCTGGTCGAACGAGTCCGTCGAGTACCACCCCGAGTTCGGTGGCTCCTCGGTCCAGTGCTGGCTCGGCTCCCTCGGCTACGAGGTCGCCCTGATGAACTGCGCTATCGCGACCGGGAACGAGAAGACCCTGAGGGACCTGTACATGATCACCGACCGCACAAGGGGCCCCGAGGGCTACATGCTCGCCTTCGACAACGCCTACAAGGTCGGAGAGGCGATCGCGAAAGAGGGCAGCAACATCTACCTCCGCGCGAAGGCCGCTGGGCTCACCGCAGCCAAGCTCGTGAAGGCCGGGTTCGAGAGCAAGGAGCTCCCGCTCACCGTCAAGCAGAAGGAGACCATCGACGTCATCATAAAGGACTTCGAGGCCCTCCCCGCTGAGGAAGCGAAGTTCTTCGAGTACTGCGACAAGAAGTACGCCGACGTTCCGAACTACACCAAGAAGAACTACGGGCTCTAAGCCTGCGGCTGTTCTTGATGGGTTTCAAACCTTTTCCATTTTCCCTTTTTTATGTTTCATCGATGCAGGGTGATCCATGGAAGACTGTTTCGGAGGGGATGCAGCGCCCATGGTGCTCATATGCCCCGCCTGTCAAAGGGGGATGAGCGTATGCTCCGTCCTCGACAGTTCCTCCGTTTCGTGGCCGGACCATGGCTGGGCGTTGTTCACATGCCCCCTCTGCAATACCAGATCGCATTCAGAGCTGTCCGACGGCGTGATCAGCACCGGGATCTTGGATGGCGCCCCTGGCCCATGTTTCATCCCCTGCTCTACAGTACGGGCAGCGGGGCTCCGTGTCACGAGAGGGACGAGAGGGCTGACCTGCGATTATGACGGGAAGAGGTACAATATCCCCGCCCATAGGTGAGGCGGGGAGCGGCGGCCACATGCTCGGCCACGCTCGCCCGTCCGCGGTAAGTCCTATTCTAGATTAGGGGCAAAGACGCCGCCAGCCTTTACCGGTAGCCGAGCCCGCGTTTCGTGAAGGGGCAGCAGGATATGCACAGGCCGCAGACAACCCCGTCGACGCCCAGCGTATCCATCGCACGGGCGTTGCCGGCAGAGCGGCAGGCGGCATGACGCGCTTTTCAAGAAGAAGACCTCTGATACCTGCCCTTTCGCCCCACTGGGGGGTTTCCTTCCTCTTCTTTCCATCCTTTTCTCGAAAGAACCTTCCCTATTATTCGGAGTTAAGGTTATATATTATACGGATTGTTTTTGTATTCACCTGATGCAGATAGCTATATTGAATGAAGGGGGATTTGAGAAAAGCACTCAGAACACTTTCTCTGAGTTGTCAGACATACCTTTGGTTCACAAATGGGGGTCGTTTATAGAAAGCCAAATTAACCGCTTTTACGTTTTAATCCGTAACTACGCGGTTTTGGTTTTTGCAAAAATCGGCATTACCTGCAAGGATGTGTGCGTCATTGGTATAACACCATGTGTGTTGAGTGTATAGTGCAAGCTATGAAGAGGGAAACCTGTAGATGATCGTATGGAGGTAGTTTGAATGGGAATTATAGAGGGAGCCGCGAGGACAGCAATATTCAAGGCGAAAAACATTAACCGAAGTTTCAGCAGCGAACAGGAATACAAGCGGCAAATGGGAGAATATGCGTATGCGCCTGAAAAAAAGCGTGAAGAAGAGAGGGCAGAAAAGAAAGCCGCATGTGAAATAGCAGGAGCGAAAAAGGATTTCAAGGGCGATATCGAGGCACTGATGGCATTCATCAAACAATGCCCAGATGACCTCGCGAAGGGGTTGAGAACCATCGCCGATTATGGAATGATAATTATTGATGACTCATATAAACGTAAGGATGGGGACACCAGGAGCATCCGAAAGGCGAAGGATAACAGATCCTGCGTAGTTTTTGTAGGTAGATATCCACAATTCAGGGTAGAGGTAGCTAAAATGGAGCTCACGGAAGGAGAGATAAAAAAGATCACGAAGGAGTGTAAAAAGTGCAGAGAGACTAACAACTGCCTCGAAGATGCGCTCTTGGCAAAAAAAGTACGAAAGTGCGCAAATATCTGGAAGGATTACTGCCTCAAAGGAACTATATGAAGTTATATACAAGGAGGTAATGCGGATGAGCTTTATATCAGGCGGCAATGGGAAAGATGACAAACATAGCCCCTCTACAGCCGAGACAAAAAGAAAACTAAAGGCCACACCATACCTCCATTACCTCAAACCTGCGGAAAGGGGTGACCCGCATCACCAGTTCCTGATCGGCGACATCTTCATCAAAGGGGTGTTCGTCCGCACCGATCTGGAAGAGGCCGCCAGATGGTTCAAGCTCGCATCGGAGGGCGGACACACGGAAGCACAGTTCTACCTCGAAGTCGCCGAGGGCAAAAGGTCCATGCAGAGCATGTATGAGTACGAGGACCGTAAAAAATTCAAAGCCGAAGTCATCGAGGCAACTAACGGAACCTCGATTGAAAAATATAACGTTGGGAGAGGGTACATGGAGGGCAAACGCGTAGAGCGAAACCTGGAGGAGGCATATGGGTGGCTCAAGCTTGCAGCAGATTGGGGACATATGCCTGCAAAGGAACTTCTCGGAGTGTGGGGGTTCAAATGCCCGAGATGCCAGAACCTGCTGCCCATCCGTTCGATACCCTGCGGCAATTGCGGAGGCAGCCTAGAGGTGGTGACTCGGGAGACATCTGTGCCCGATTACGTTGACTATATCGGGGTGGTCCACTATAAAACAATAACCGGCCCACAATACATGCGTTGCACAAAATGCTCCAATGAATATGGCTGGACATCATGCAAATGCGGCACCAACTGCTCCATGAGCAAAAACTACGGGCTCCACGAGCTCTCGAGAGAGGCATGGATAGCAAATCGAACCAAGATAGGATGAGATAGATCGAACAAGAGTATCCAGCAATTGTGACTTCTATTTTTATGTGAGGGGGGCAGTGATGCTGCCGCATCTTACGGGTAGCCGAACCCGCGTTTCGTGAAGGGGCAGCAGGATATGCACAGGCCGCAGACANCCCCGTCTATGCCCAGCGTATCCATCGCACGGGCGTTGCCGGCAGAGCGGCAGGCGACGGCATCGAAGAACTCGCCCCGGTCCATGCCGGCCGCCCATGACCCGCCGAGGACGGCTTTCCCTGGGCATACGTCGGCACAGCACGAGCATCCTATGCCGCATCGCGACACCGTTACCGGCGAGCCGCATTCAAGCTCAGCGTTAGTCAGCACGACGGCCAGCCGCAATGCCGAGCCCACCTCCTCCGTGACGAATAACGCGCACTTGCCGATCCAACCCAAGCCAGCCAAAGTCCCCACGGTCTTATGTGGCAGGGGCGTGCTGAGCATCTCGTCCGACACGACCGTCATAGGGGTCCTGGCGTGGGCTTTGTACCCCCTCTTTATCAAGAGGTCCGCGGTCAGCAAGGCTATCTTGTGCAGACGGTCGTTGATATGGACAAGCTCTGAATGGTACCTTTGCGGGCACCCCGCGTTGTTCTCAGACATGGCCTCCTTTGAATAGGACAATGCGAACACTATGCCGAAATCGAAATTCTGCCGGGTTTCTTTAGACAAGCCCCTTAGGTCGGCGAAACCGGCTATGTTCGCACCCTACTTGCCCAACAATCCTCTGATCTCGTTGTTAAGGCTCATATTCTACGCATCCTCGAGTCGTTCTCAGTCAACACGTGACCATTACACATCTTCGCTGATCTGGCGCCATGCCATCCATATCGTCAATAGAACTCGGTCAGGCACTCCGACAGCCCGTATGTCCGCCCGTCGGACGTAACGATGTCCTCCCCGGTTATTTCGCCCGTCAACAGCCCCATACCTTCCGCCCCCAGCAGGATCTGCTTACGCCAGCCATCGATGTCTGAGTGATAATCGACCGCACACAACCTCTCGCCTGTCGGGAGGCACACGTAACATCCGCTCTCGGCCGCCCCCCCTGTTCTTGCCAAAGGGGGCTGGATCTTCGTCGTCACACCCCAAAAATCCGTGGGTTGCAAGATTTGGACGTACAGGGTCTCCACACCATCGACCTTCTCGTATCCAGGCGGCATGTCCATGATGTTGCCCTCCATGCACCTGTCACTTTTTATCTTTTTCATAAAGTATCGGTCCGCAGAGGCGCATCCAGCCTCGTTTCATCCGGTCATGTATGAAAAATGAGGGTAAGGGGTTTGGGCTCAGGAGCCGCCTTTCGCGAAGCTCCTGACGTCAGAGAACCTCCTCAGCAGAAGTATGCAGACGAAGGAGGCGACGCTTGTCGCCGCGCACGCAACGAACACCATGGTGTAGTCGCCGTCGGACACGAGCGCCTTCGACAGGACCTGGGCAACAAGGGCGGATGCGCCGAAGCCCAGCATGACTAGGCCGTAGTTGCTCCCCATGTTCCTGGTGCCGAAATGGTCGGACGTCACCGTGGCGTATATCCCTGCCGCCCCGCCGAAACCGAAGGCGATGAGGCCCATGCAAACTGCGAACAGGACCCCCTCGGCGAATATGACTATGGTGACCCCTGCCAATGTGAGCGCGAATATCAGGATCAGGCCCGACATCCGCCCTATGTTGTCGGATATCCACGTGATCGCTATCCTCCCGGACGCGCTGCAGACCCCCACGATCATCACCGTCATGACGGCGAGGTCGCCAAGCCCCCTCTCGACCCCGAGGTCTTTGAAGAGGGGGTTGAGCACGAAGAACGCTGACAGGATGAAGAAGAGGGAGAACGTGATCAGGTAGAACGCCCTGGTCCTGAGCATCTCCTTCGACGTGTACTGCCTCTGGCTCGCGGCGGAAGGCGCCTTCGGTATGACGTACCCCTCCGGGGGGTTCCCAATCAGCAGCGATGCGGGGACGCATATGGCAAGGAAGGCGATACCGAACACGAGGAACGTGTTCGACACGCCCATGCCTGGTATGAGCACCTTGTCGGCCAGCGGCCCGAATATGACCAATGAGAAACCGAAGGCCCCCACCATCAGGCCGGTGGCGAACCCGCGCCTGTCGAAGAACCATTTCTGTATGGGGGACACCGTGGAGGTGTACACTGCGCCCACGCCGAACCCGCCTATCAGCCCGTACGTCAGGTAGATCAGGTACGAGCAGTCCTCGCTCACCAGATATGAGGCGAGGATCCCTGATGACATTATCAGGCTGCCCACGATGGCCATCCTCTTCGGCCCGACCTTGTCCATGATGCGCCCGCAGACGAGCATCCCCGTCACGAACGCCACGAGCATGAACGTCGCAGTCAGCGCCGACGCGTTCCTGTCCCCGCCGAATAGGAGCTCCGCAACTGGCGCGTTGTATATGCTCCACATGTAGAGCGTCCCGGCGCAGAACTGTATCGCAATGCCGGCGAGCAAAACCACGTATCTTCTTTTGTCGAATCTATTGTGACCATCGTCATCCATGTGTTCCACAGAATGGATACATAAGGGGAAGTATATGAATATTTGTACATTAATGTATAATAATATACATCAATGGAAAAAATAGAGGGGGCCATTGCCTTTGGGCATGATGGAGCCAAAAATAAATTAATAAAAAAAAAAGGGGGGGGGGGGGTTTT
>WRNL01000029.1 GCA_009776625.1 Methanomassiliicoccaceae archaeon
CGTAAATTCAAAACTGGATTGATCGTCTGAATGCGGCCCATAGCTTACGCTGTGAACGCGCCCCTTCTTCCGTTCAGGGCCGGTATCCCAGCAGGAGCTCCGGGTCGACGCCCATGGCGTCGACGATCCTCAGCGCCCTGTCCGAGGCCCCGGGCCCCCCGACGATCGTCTTCTCGTCCCTTTCGCGGTCGTAACGGACCAGCGTCGTCATCATGAAGTCCGATATGTGCCTCATGGTCACCGCGTCCTTGCCCAGCGACCTCTTCAGGACGGCGTCGACGGTGTTGGAGACCATCGTCGCCAGCGACGACAGGAACACCNCCGCGTCCTGCCTCGAGGGCGTGTGTATGAACATGTGCCCGACGCCCGTCCCCGACTTCAGCAGCTTGAAGGCGTGCTCGACCGAGTAGTTCCCCAGGTACATGTCCACAACGCCGTCCGCGCTCGCGCCGTTCCTGAGGTTGACCGCGTTGCGCTCCCTCATCGGCAGGTTGGTCGCCAGCACGCTGACCGAGTACCTTTCCGCGCATTCTTTGACCGCGTCCTCCCTCGCCCTCACGTCGCGGGGGAGGACCCTCCAGCGCGGCCCGTCGGGCCCTTTCTTCCCCGGCCCCCCGTCGACCTCGTACGAGGCGTCCGCGGAATACGCCGGGGCGTGCCCCCCGCCGAGGACGTCCGCGAACCTCTTCCTCGCGTCGTCCTCGCAGAAGAACCTCTCCCGTCTCAGCGACGCCATCCTCCTCTCCATGTCCTTCAGCCCCTGTCCCCTGAGGAACGCCTCCGCGTCGGACAGCGAGCCGGGGAGCCTGTACGCCACGAACCGGAGGTCGGCGTGGAGGTCGTTCTCGTCGTCGTCGATCCGGGCCCCGGTGTCGTAGAGGAGCCTCTCCCCGGAACGGTCCATGCCGCCGACCACCGCCGAGTGGACGATGTCGTCCCTTATCTTGCACGCGAACGACGACGGCACCTTCACGACGAACCCCAGGCCCATGTCCAGCATCGTCTTGACCAGGCCGCCGGTGCAGAGCTTGCAGTCGGCGGAGACCGTGCTGCGGGAGCAGTCTATCCTGTCCTTCAGGAACGCCAGCGAATCCTTGTTCATCTCTATGTCCGAGGTGTTCCCGTCGTATGAGCGGGTGTACGCGAGTATGCCGTTGCCGTCGCATATCCCCTGCACGCACTTCTGCATCAGGTCGTTCCTCTTGGACTTGGAGTTCTTGGAGTACATNGGCATCGCCCCCCCGTCGGCCCTGTCCTTGTACCCGACGCCGAAGAACGGGAAGTTGGTGGCGTCCATGCTGTACGTGTCGGACGCCAGGCCGTAGGCCCCGCAGAGCGCCTTGCGCGACCTCCAGAGGAACCCGTCCATGTCCATCCCGAATATCGTGTCGAGCCTCGACGCCAGGGCCGTGTCGCTGAGGGAGGCGTTCTTCACATACGGCCCGAACACCTTGTCGACGGGGGCCGTGGCGAACTGCGCCTTGACGCGGTAAAGCGGTTTCCTCAGGCCTTCGGTGAACATCGTCCCGATCATGGCCTTGGCGGCCATGCCCGCGCTGAGGTTCGAGACGGCCTTCGGCGCCTCCGCGTCGATCGCCTTCCTGATGCCGGAGGCCTCGAGGAGCGCCATGCCCAGCGCGGGCCCGAACTGCAGCCCTTCGTATGTGCCGCCATCCCTGTTGAACGTCATCCCGCCATACCTGTCCTGCGAGGGCATCCCCATGACCCGCCTTGTTGATCTAATCGCACACGTANTATATAAAGAATTACCTTGATTGCTTTGCAATCAAGGTTATCATTATAAATATAACCTATGCNCTGAACCGACATGCGGAACATCCCCAGGCATCAGACGGTCGGCGCCCCGGCCGCGAACAGTGTGTCCGTGTACGGAATAACGAAAGGCCCCGCAGAACACGGATGAAAGAAGACGGACCTTACAGCAGGAGCTATGGATCCTCAGAAAGACTTAACGCCAGTTTTGAATTTACGTTGCAGTGACATTCGGGTTTGCCGCCATGATTGCAATGATGCGGCTCCGAGTTTCACCAATGGCATTTTTTGTGGTGATGTTTGTGGTGATGTTTGTGGTGATGTTTGTGGTGATGTTTGTGGTGATGAGAGCATCACTGTAAAACGTCACAGAGAACTCCCTGCCATGTTTGAATTCAAAAGTCGGCTCTCGTTTCCCGGCGGCCTTGCAGGCATCGGCGATCTTCTCTATGCCGCGCCCCCACGACTCGATCATGCCCGTGCGGAAGAAAGCGTTAGCTATCAGGGGGTTGTGCGGTTCGGAGCGGTGTGCCGCCATAAGGTCCCGCACGGACCAGCCCTCCGGAAGACGCCCATCTTTGTAAATGATGACCTTGTCCGGGAACACCTTGATCTGGATGGGGATCCCGGAGCTGTAGTTCCAGTTGAATGGGTCAGAGGGTCGCTCCTCCTTCCCTCCTTAGAACCGTACGCGAACCTTTCGGTTCATATGGATCGAGCATCACAAACCCTTCTTTTAACCCCATTGTCCCGGCTCCGCCCTCGGCAGGAACCTGACGATGCTCGCATCCGCCACGTGCACGGTCGGCGGCGCGGCAAAGGTTTTTGTCGGTGTCACGCTATTTCGGCGTATGAACAACACCCGCGCCGAAAGGCTGATGTCCAACGCCGGAGGCCTCGACGCCATAGTCATAATGAACGGCGTAGACCCGTTCCTCGACTCCACATTCTGGTACCTGACAGAGCTGACGAGCGGGGCGTTCGAGGGCTCCGCGGCTATCGTCCGGAGGGACGGCGGCATGGATGTCTTAGTGAGCGAGCTGGAGGCGGAGGCCGCCGCCTCCTGCAAAGGAGACGTGCACGTCTATTACAGCCGCGAGGGAAGGGACAAGTGCATAGCGGACGCCTTGAAAGGGTCCCATAGGGTCGGGTTCAACACCCATAGCGTGCCGTACTCGGCGGTCGAGCACGTCAGGAGGGTCGCCAAGGGCGTCGAGGTCGTCGATGCCGCCCCAGCGGTCATGGCGACGGTCGAGGTCAAGGACGAGAAAGAGATAGGGCTGATAAGGGAGGCGTGCAGGATATCCTCCCGCGTCGCCGCCGAGATACCGGACATGCTCTCCGAGGGCGTCACCGAGAAGGAGGTGGCGTTCAGGATGGACTCGAGGATGAGGGAGCTCGGCGGGACCGGGAACGCCTTCGACACCATATCGGCGTTCGGCTCCAACAGCTCGAAACCGCACCACGCCCCCACCGGGTACAGGCTCAAGGAGGGCGACACGGCGCTCTTCGACTTCGGTTCCAGGTACGGCCGGTACTGCTCCGACATGACGAGGACGGTGTTCCTCTCGAGGCCGCCTGGGATACTCGAGAGGGCCTACGAGACGGTCCTGGAGGCCCAGACGGCCGGGGTCGAGAGGTACATGGACGGCGCCCCCGCCCGTGACGCGGACCTCGCCGCGAGGGACGTGATCGAGAAGTCGGAATTCAAGGGGAGGTTCATCCACTCCTTCGGCCACGGCATCGGCATGGACGTGCACCAGGGCGTATCGGTGTCGCCGAGGTCGGAGCACATCCTGAAAGAGGGGAACGTCGTCTCCGCCGAGCCTGGGATATACATACCCGGCGTGGGCGGCATAAGGATAGAGGACACCTGCCTGATAACGAAGGGCGGGTGCGAGAGGCTCACGGACTTCGACAGGAGGATCACTTTCGTCTGACCCGGGCGCAAAGGCATGCCCCCCCACACACATGCACGCTTCAAGGCATCTGGGGCGTCAGCCGGTAGTCGGTGCTCCGACCGCCCGCCCCGCCCTTCGTCAGGATGCCCTTCCCGATCAGGTCGTTGATGTCGCGCAAGGCGGTGTCCGGGGAGCATTTCGTTATCTTCGCCCACTTGGTGGAGGTGAGCTTCCCGTAGAAACCGTCGAACAGCATGTTGATCATCAGGCGCTGGCGCTCGTTCACGGGGGTGTCCCTGTTCCTCTCCCAGAATGCCGCTTTCGAGAGGACGTTCTGTATGCCGGCCTCTGTTTCCTGTATGGCGCTCTTCAGGGTGTCCAGGAACCATATGAGCCACCCTGTTATGTCGCCGTCGCCGTGCTGTGCGGATTGTAGGGAGTCGTAGTATCCGCGGCGCTGGGCGAGGATGTGTTTCGACATGCTGTAGAAACGCTCAGAGGATCCCTCGCTGCGTGCGAGCAACATGTCCGAGATCGCCCGCGCTATCCGCCCGTTGCCGTCTTCGAACGGGTGTATGATGACGAACCAAAAATGCGCGATCGCCGCTTTCAGCACGCCGTCGATGACGACCCCGCCGTCATTGACCCATGAGAGGAACACATCCATCTCCGCTTTTACATCCTTTGCGGGGACGGCCTCGTAGTGGGCCCTTTCCTTCCCTATCGCGCCCGACACCACCCGCATCTCCTCGGTGCGGTACTGCGCCACAGCGATCCTGTTCACCCCACTGCGTCCGGATGGGAAAAGCGCCGAATGCCAGCCGAAGAGGCGCTCTTCCGTCAAAGGCGTCATGTGATTCTGTGTGGCGTCTATCATCATCTCGACGATACTGTCCACATCCCGGGTCGTCTCGGTGAGCCCCGCTGTGTTGATTCCAAGGCGTCGCGCTATGGAGAAGCGGACCTGCCCGTAGTCCAGCCTCTCGCCCTCGATCTCCGACGACTTCAAAACATCGAGCGTCAGGTTGTCAAGGTTCTTTTCTTCTTTTGAGGAGAAACCCATTGAACTGATCAACCCTATGATCTTACCCTGCAAAAGACGAACTTCGCCCAATGAGGCGCCCACAGACGCACTCTGCCAGGTGAAATCCGTCCAATTCTCGTGTTGATAGATGTATTTAGGCATGCCGAGGGAGTTATGCGGTGAGTAGATAAATTATTTTCTGCATTTTTGCGGAGAATAACCCGCCTATTCACCGCATGCTCAAAACGCCCTCTCGATGGTTATCGGCTGGCGGTCGCCGGCGTGCTCCATGGACGAGCAGTCCTCGATGACCCTGCCGATCCTCGCCACAGGGTAGCGCGAGACGGGGAGGCCGTCCTCCCCGCTCAGGGGCGTGGGCCCGAAGAATATGCAGAGCGCTCCGACCTTCGGCCAGTATGCGATGTCCCCTATGCCCAGCTTCGTAGCCAGCTCGCCCGCGTCGGCGTCCTCCACCGGCATCTCGAAGTAGATCTGGCCCCCCAGCATGTTGATCCTATGGGTTAGGGGCAGGGAGAGCCATATGGCGTTGGATACGTCCGAGCCGTCGAGCTCGGCGAGGTACTCGCCGTTCCTCGTCCTGATCCTGATCCTGCTCATCGCCGGCGGCCCCAGGCTCACTTCCTCTCGAACAGCTGCCTTATCTCCCTGCCGACGACCTCGAGCTGCAGCCTCTTCTCGTCATCCTCCATCTTCTTGAGGTTCACGAGGCCCGCCTTCCACTCGGCGCGCCACTCGTCCTTGAACTTTCCGGACTCGATCTCGCCGAGTATGGACTTCATCCCCTTCTCCGACTCGGGGGTCACGACCCTGTCCCTCCTGGTGAGCCCGCCGTACTCGGCGGTGTTGGACACCACGTGCCACATGAGCTCGAACCCGCCCTTGTTGATGAGGTCCGTGATGAGCTTCACCTCGTGCAACACTTCAAAGTAGGCCATCTCTGGGGGGTACCCGCCCTCCACGAGCGTCTTGAACCCGGCCTTGATGAGCGCCGTCACGCCGCCGCAGAGAACGGCCTGCTCCCCGAACAGATCCGTCTTGGTCTCGTTGTCGAATGTCGTCTCGAACACCCCCGCCCGGGTCGCCCCGAGGCCCTTGGCGAGCGCCAGGGCGATCCTCTTCGCGTTCCCCGTGGCGTCCTGGTGCACGCAAACGAGCGCCGGCACGCCGAACCCCTGGAGGAACACCTCCCGCTCTATGTCGCCGGGGGACTTGGGCGCCATCATTATGACGTCGATGTCCTTCGGCGGCTCGATCAGTTTGTAGGTTATGGCGAACCCGTGGGCGAAGTCGAGCGCGGCGCCCTTCTTCAGGTTGGGCTCCACGTACTGCTTGTATATGTCGGGCTGCACCTCGTCCGGGAGCAGCATGACGACCACGTCAGCCCCCTTGACGGCGTCGGCGAACTCCGCCACCTTCAGGCCGTCCTCCTTCGCCCTGTTCCAGGACTTGCCGCCCTGCCTCACTCCGACTGTCACGTCCATCCCTGAGTCGTGGAAGCAGAGGGCCTGCGCCCTGCCCTGCGCCCCGTATCCCAGCACCGAGACCTTTTTTCCCTTTAGGACCTCAAAGTCCACATCCGAGTCGTGGTAAATGTGCATTTTCTCCACCTTTGGCTTAGAGGCTCAACTCTTCGGTTGCACTAATACTTATCGCAGGCTGGGTTCTGGCCTTCGGCAGAGCCAGCGCCAGGCCCCCCGGGGGATCCTGGGCGTCGCCCCTCAGACGCCGTAGGGCGGGCCGTGGTCGCCCATAAGCAGGAAGTCCTTCAGATGGATGCCCACGACCCCTTCATCGTTGCGCTCAGCGTACCTGTCCATCGACACGACGTACTTGGGGAAACTGTCATCTATCTCCTTCAGCGGGCCGAACTCCCGCTTGTACACATCATTAGTGGAGAGTTCCAGGCAGACCTGCACATATACCCTCCTGCCGTCTGCCTTCTCCGCTACGAAGTCGACCTCCTTCGTGCCGAGCTTCCCCACGTACACGTTGTACCCCCGCCTCACCAGCTCCATGTAGACTATGTTCTCCAGGATGCCTTGTACATTATCGGCTCTGAAGCCGCGCACAGCATATTGCAGGCTGTGGTCGGCGAGATAATACTTGTCGTTGGTCTCGAGCAGGCGTTTGCCCTTGACGTCATAGCGTTGCGCACGCCTGATGAGGAACCCCTCTTCCAAATACCTCAGATAATTGACGATGGTCTCCGGGTCCGTCCCCTTCCGGCCTTGGCTTTTCAGGTAGTTGGCGATGCCAGACGGGGACACCAGGTTGCCCACGTTGTCGTAGATGAACGCTACGATTCTGTCCATGAGCTGAGGGTTCTTCACAGAGTTCCTTCTCACGACGTCGCGGAACAGCGCGGTGTTGTGGATCTCTGTCACAATGCGCATCGCCTCATGCATAGAATAATCGAACATCGAGACCGATGGGAAACCCCCAAGCCGGATGTACATGTCAAGATCTGAGCCGTCCCCGATCCCCCGCGCCTCCCTGAAACTGACGAACTCCTCGAATGATAACGGATGCATGCTGAAACTGATAGTCCTGCCGCCCAGCAACGAGGAGTAGTCGCTATCGAGCAACCTCGAGTTCGAGCCTGTGACATAGATATCCGTGTTCCTCAGCCTGATCGAGTTGACGGCCTTTTCCCAGCCTTCGACCTCTTGAACTTCGTCCAAGAAAACGTAATGTTTTTTTTCGTCTTTCAAACGCCCCTCAACGTACTTCGCCAGTTCGACATAACCCTTGATGTCGAAGAATTCCGACATCTCGAAGTTCATCTCGATGATATGACTATGGTCTGCCCTTTCTGATATCTCTTTCTGGATGAGTTCCAGGAGCCTGCTCTTCCCGCTGCGCCTGATGCCTGTGATTACTTTTATGAAGGGTTTATCGATGAACCCTCTTATCTCATTCACATATGCCGGTCTGTCTATGAGAGGCTCGTCTTTGTCCATATGCTCATCTATTGAACAGTACGACGAGCATGTATTTAATATCAGCGAAAAATATAGGTGTCACCCTAAACTTTTTGTGAAATATCAGAAAATATAGGTGTCACCCTAAACTTTTTGTGAAAAAATCCGGAAACATTCAATTCTGCAACCGATGATTGCAGAATTGTGCTGTGGCACAGAACACGGCCGCCCCAAGTAAAATGTCAGGCTTCCAGGCCCTATACGAGCCCGGAAGCCGTTGTGGCGTCTCAGAACTTGCAACGACCCTTGACCAGCGGCTGGGCGGGGTTCGCGGGGATCATCGGGGTGATGTCCTCCTCGCAGTCCACCATGATCTCCACCAGGCAGGTCTCCCCGCTGTCGAACGCCGTCTTGAGGGCGTCCCCTATCTCCCCCGGCCTCTCGACGTGGATGCCCTTGGCGCCGAACGCCTCGGCGATCTTCACGAAGTCCGGGTCCGCGCCAAGTTTGGTGTTACTGTACCTCTTGTCCCAGAACAGCTTCTGCCACTGCCTGACCATCCCCAGCCACCCGTTGTTCAGCAGGCATATCACGACCGGGAGGTCCTCGGCGACCGAGGTGGCTATGTCCTGCATGACCATCTGCAGCCCGCCGTCGCCGGTTATGGTGATCACTTTCTTGTCAGGGCATGCCGCCTTCGCGCCTATCGCAGAGGGGAGGCCGAAGCCCATGGTGCCGAAGCTGCCCGACGATATCAGCTGCCTCGGCCTGTCTATCTCCAGGTAGTGCATGGCCCACATCTGGTTCTGCCCCACGTCCGTCGTGATGATGATGTCAGGGTCCTCCCTGGTGATCCGGTTGATCTCGTACATGATCTTCTGCGGGACGATGGGGTCACTTTCATAGTTGTAGTCGCACTTGCAGCGCCTCTTCAGGTCCTGGATGTTCTTGTCCCAGGCGGGGCGGGTCCCGGCCTGCCCCTCCAGCCTGTCGATGAGCATGCGGACGGCCTTCTTCGCGTCGCCCTGTATGTTGACGGCCTCCCTCTTGTGCTTGTTGAACTCGGTGGCGTCGATGTCGATGTGGACGACCCTGCTCGTCGCCAGCGGGGCGGTCTGGGGGCTGTACGTCCTGTCCGAGAACTTCGAGCCTATCGCTATGATCAGGTCGGCCTCCTTGAACGCGGCAAGTGAGCACATCCTGCCGTGCATCCCGAGGGAGCCCATGCAGAGGGGGTGCGAGGTGGGGATCGAGCCGATGCCCATGAGGGGTGTTATGACCGGTATGCTGGCCAGCTCGGCCAGCCTGACGACGTCGGGGCTGGCGTTGGCGCCGATGACCCCGCCGCCAACCAGCATGACCGGCCTCTGCGCCTCTTTTATCCATTGGACGGCCTGGTCTATGCCCGAGTAATCCTCTTTCACTGGCTTGACACCGTAGGTCTCCTCGCACAGCGACTCGTCCATCTCGGCGTTGACCTGGTCGGTGGGGATGTCGATGTGGACCGGCCCGGGCCTCCCGGTCTGGCAGACCACCCACGCCTCCTGTATCGCATGGGGGAGTCTGTTCAGGGACAGGACCCTGAAGTTGTGCTTCGTGATGGGCATCATCAGGCTGTACGCGTCGACCTCCTGGAAGGCGCCGAGCCCCAGCGAGCCGGTGCCGACCTGGCCCGTGAGCGCGATCATCGGTATCGAGTCGGCGTACGCCGTGGCGATGCCGGTGACGAGGTTCGTGGCGCCGGGGCCGCTGGTGGCGATGCAGACGCCAGGGAAGCCGCTCGCCCTGGAGAAGCCGTCCGCCATGTGCGCGGCGCACTGCTCGTGGCGTACGAGGACGTGCCTTATCGATGACTCCAGTATCTCATCGTAGACCGGGATGACTACGCCGCCCGGGTACCCGAACATCGTCTCAACTCCCTTGTCCTCCAGCATTTTGAGTAGCGCTCTAGATCCTTTCATGAGTATGCCTCACCCCATGTATCAAAAAACCCTTTCTTATAATTGATGTATGGAACGGGGGGCCGCCCGTCGCCGTCCTCCTATGTGCCCGACCTCGGATCGCGCCTCACCTGACATCCGCCCCATAGCCCATGGGGCTTAGCGCTATGTCCGAACAGACGCTCGCATCGCGGCTGAGCTCATGGCAGGGGGAGCAAATTTTTGCAAAGAATGCGGGAAAATCGACCGGGCTGATGCAACCGTCGCATCTCACTTCAACACAGGGAACCTCATCATATCCAACAACAAGGGCGATTTCCCCTCTTCTGGTGGCTTTGAAGGGATGATTCTGACAGCCGATGAGATGATGGGCCGGGGGTAAGGGCTCTGCGGGAGCCGGGGCCCGATTAAACAGGGCCCCGATTAGAAAACGTGTCTGCAGGCACACCATGACTCCAGGGGTCGTCGATTTAGGCAGTGTCGGCATGTTCCGAAACACGCAAGGTTATTTTATCCGTAGGCGATTAGGCGACAGAGGGATCCGGTGTCCAAAGTCAAGGTCGGGATAAACGGTTACGGCACGATCGGCAAGAGGGTCGCGTCCGCAGTGAGCAAGCAGGGCGACATGGAGGTCGCAGGGGTGACGAAGACCAGGCCCACCTTCGAGGCGCGGGCCGCCGTCGAGAGGGGGTTCGGCCTGTACGTCCCGGAGGGGAGCCTCAAGGCGTTCGGCGACGCCGGGATCCCGGTGAGGGGCACGATAAAGGAGCTTTACGGTGCCTCGGACATAATCGTGGACTGCACCCCCGGCGACGTCGGGGAGGCGTACAAGGCCGAGTACGAGGCGGCTGGGAAAAAAGCGGTGTTCCAGGGCGGGGAGGCCCACAGCCTCACAGGCATATCCTTCAACTCCACCGCCAACTACAGCGAGTCATGGGGCGCCCAGTTCTCCCGGGTGGTCTCCTGCAACACGACGGGGCTGCTCAGGACCCTCGCCCCCATCGACAGGGCGGTCAAGATCAAGGGCGTCTACGCCACGCTCATCCGGAGGGGGGCAGACCCAGGTAACAGCAAGGGCGGCCCGATCAACGGGCTGGAGCCGTCGGTGAAGCTGCCGACCCACCACGGGCCGGACGTGAAGAGCGTGATGCCCTGGCTGAACATAAACACCATGGCGGTCAAGGCGTCCACCACGATCATGCACCTGCACACGGTGGCGGCCGAGCTCGAGAGGGAGTCCAAGACGAGCGAGATCCTTGACGTGATGCGCGCGTCCCCCCGCGTGATGCTCGTGGACAGCGGCAGCGGGGTGAAGGGCACGCCCGAGGTCATGGAGCTGGCGAAGGACCTGGGGAGGGACAGGTCCGACATGTACGAGGTGGCGGTCTGGGAGGACGGCGTGAGGGTCGTCGGGAACATGCTCTACTATTACCAGGCCGTGCACCAGGAGGCGGACGTCGTGCCGGAGAACATCGACTGCATAAGGTCCATGTGCAAGCTGGAGGAGGACGCGGGGGCGTCGGTGTCCAAGACGAACAAGGCCCTCGGGATCAAGAAGTGAGTGTGAGGGACCTGAAAGAATTCAACACCCTGGAGGACTTCAACTTCAAGGACAGGGCGGTCCTGCTGAGGGTGGACATGAACTGCCCCCTCGACAAGAAGACGCTCAGGATACTGAACGACGCGAGGATAAGGAGCGTCGTCCCCACCGTGAGGGAGCTGATAGGCAAAAGGGCGAAGGTCGTGGTCCTGGCGCACCAGAGCAGGAAGGGCGCATGGGACTTCATCGGGCTGGAGCAGCATGCGGCCCTGCTCTCGAAGAGCCTCAACGCGCCTGTGACGTACGTCGACGACGTGATCGGCGCCGAGGCCAAGGGCGCGATATCCAGGATGGCGCCCGGGGACGTCCTCCTGCTCGGCAATGTCAGGGGGCTCGACTGCGAGTCCGTGACGGCGGACATGCGGCGGCATGCCGACGCGGAGCTGGTCTCCGAGCTGCTCCCCCTCTTCGACTACTACGTCTGCGACGCCTTCGGCGCGTCGCACCGCTCCCAGTGCTCCCTGGTGGGGTTCCCGGCGAGGTTGCCGTCGGCGTCGGGGAGGCTGATGGCCAGGGAGCTGTACGCCCTGAAGACGATATTCGACAAGCCGAGGCGGCCGTCCGTGTTCATACTTGGCGGGGCGAAGTTCGGGGACGTGCCGTACATGATAGACCGCGTCCTCAGCAACGGGTCCGCCGACACCGTGATCGTGACCGGCCTCGCAGGGAACGCCTTCCTGCTGGCGAGGGGCGTCGACATAGGGGCGGCGAGCAGCCGCGTCCTCGCCGACGAGCTGACGGACGAGAACTTCCGGGCGGCAAGGGACGTCCTCGGGAAGTACGGACAGAAGGTGCTCCTCCCGGTCGACGTCGCGGTGGAGAGGGGCGGCGGCAGGGTCTGCGTGAGCACCGGGGACCTGCCCACGGCGGAGCCGGCGATTGACATCGGGGACCAGTCGATAGAGAAGTTCAGGAAGGTCATACTCTCGTCGAAGACTTCGTTCATGTCGGGACCCTCCGGGATGTTCGAGAAGCCAGGCTTCGAGGCAGGGACCAAGCAGCTCATGACGGCGATGGTCGAGAGCAAGGGGCTGTCCGTCCTCGGAGGCGGGCACACGGCAGGGGCGGCCGAGAGGTTCGACCTGGCGGACAGGGTGTCGTACGTGAGCACGGGCGGCGGCGCGCTGGAGGCACTCCTGTTGCGCGACCCGCTGCCGGTCATAGAGGCGCTGAAACACTCGAGGGAGACGTTCGGCCCAGGTCACTGACCCTCTTCTTCCTCCTCGTCGGGCGGGCACACGGGGCAGATCGATGCGCGCTTCATCCTGGACAGCGCCTCCTTTATGCGCTCGACGGGCTCAGTCACCGTCATGCGGATGTAGCCCTCGGCGGACTCCCCGAAGCCTGGCCCAGGCGTCACGATTATCCCTATGTCTATCATCCTCCTCGTGAAAACGTCCGACCTCTCCCTGCAGTTGAACCAGACGTAGAACGTCCCCTTGGGCAGCGCCACCTCGAAGCCGAGCCTCCTCAGGCCGGTGACGAGCACCTCCCTCCTCTCGGCGTAGATGTCCATGTTGTTCCTCAGCGGCGCAGGCAGCGACCCGTCATCGGGGTACATCTCGAGGGCCGTCACCCCTGCCTTCTGTATGAATATGGGGGCGCCGGAGTCGATCTGGCCCTTGCACTTCTTGAGCCCGGCTATCAGGTCGGGATGGCCGACGGCGTAGCCCAGCCTGTACCCGGTCATGTTGAACGTCTTCGAGAACGACCCGAACTCGATGCAGTCGGGCCCGGCCTGGAGCGCCGACGGGGCGCGGTACTCGCCGAAGCACATCTCCGAGTAGGCGTTGTCGTAGCAGAGTATCGTGCCGGTGCGCTGGCACCAGTCGTACACCTTCCGGAGGTACGCCAGGTCGCAGGTCGCCCCGGTGGGGTTGTTGGGGTAGTTTATGTACAGCATCTTCGCGTCCGTCGGGCATTCGGCCACGTCGAGCAGCCAGCCCTTCTCCGGGCGGAGGGGGACGAGGGCGCACTGCGCCTCGTTGAAGAGCACGGACGCCCCCGAGTACACGGGGTACCCCGGGCTCGGCGCGATGACCGTCTCCCCAGGCCCCACGAACGCCTGGGATATGTTGAATATCCCCTCTTTGGACCCTAGCGTGACGCACACCTGCCTGGCGGGGTCGACGTCCACGCCGAACCTCTTCCTGTACCACTTCGCCACCGCCTCGCGGAGGTCCCTCTCGCCTGTCGAGGACGAGTACTTCTGGTTCTCGTTCGACTCGACCGCTATCTGTAGCGTCTTCACGATCTTGTCGGGGGTCGGGAGGTCCGGGTCCCCGATGCCGAAGTCGATCATGTCCATCCCTTCCCGCCTCTTCGCCGCCGCAAGCTCCTCCAGCCTCACGAAGAGGTAGGGCTGGAGCTTCTTCAGCCTCTCTGACTGCTCATAGTTCGCCATATTGCTCACTTTCACGTTAAAGTATGTATCCCTCGTATATCATCACGGCGGGTCCCTCCATGTGCACATGCCCGGGCCCCTCCTCCACGGTCACCTTCAGCCATCCCCCCGGGAGGCGCACGTCTATCTGCTCGTCGAAGGGCGCCAGGCCGCTCAGCGCGGCGGCGACGGCCGCGGCGCACGCGCCCGTGCCGCAGGCCAGCGTCCAGCCCGCCCCCCTCTCGTACACGCGGATGTGCATGTTCCCCTCCACCATCCTGCAGAACTCGACGTTCGTCCTGTTGGGGAACAGGGGGTGCGCCCCTATGGCGGGCCCGAGCCTCGCCGCGTCGTCGTCGCTGATGTCCGCGAAGGTGACGAAATGGGGGTTGCCCATCGACACC
>WRNL01000030.1 GCA_009776625.1 Methanomassiliicoccaceae archaeon
GGCCGCCGCGGCGGCCGCGATCATCACCGTCACAGGGTCTATGTCCAAGGGGGCGGCGGCCGCGACGCCCCCCGGAACGTCCGGGGCAGTGCCGGGGGCGTCCGGGGTGGTGCCGCCGGGGGCCTCGACAGGCGTGCCGCCGCCGTTGCCCTGGCCCAGCAGCTCGAGGTCGAAGAACTCCATCTCGACGTCCTCCGAGAGGTTGAAGAAGGTGAACGTCGCGGTGTTGCCGCTCACTGACTTATTGAAAGCGGGGCTCACGTTCGACGTCCTGATCGGATTGCCTTGGGGGTCGAGCTTGAAGAAGGTTATCCCCGCCCTAGCCATGTCGTACCTCTGGGACGAAGCGGTGACGGTGAACTCGCCGTCGACGCGGACGACCGTCTTCCCGCCCTCGGTGCTCACCGAGCCCCCAGTGAACGTCACCTGTATGTGGGCGTCCTGCTCATAGAGCACCTTCGCCGGGGCCGCTGATGACACGGGCGCCGACAAGGCGAGCAGCAGGGCCGCAGACACCGCCGCAAAGGCCAACGCCGCCCCCCTGAGCTTCCTCATCGGAGGGCCTCTACCGTTTGGGTGATATAAAGAACCGACTGTCGTAAAATCAAAATAGAGGCGTAGCCTCATTGCATCATGGGCGCGAGGATGACGATAGGCGGGGAGGGGCACGAGGTCCCCTGCGGGGCGACCATTTGCGATGCGGCCAGGTCCCTCGGCCTCGCCCCGGACGCGTTCGTGTTCATAGTCGGCGGATCCCCCGTCCCCATGGACGCGCCCATCTCCGACGGCATGCTCATAATGGCCGTCAGGGTGGCGTCAGGCGGATGAGATCTCGTCCATCCTCCCTATGTCCAGGCCGTTCTCCACCGCGATCCCCAGCAGGGAGTCGATGTTGCTTATGAACGCCTCCATGGTGGCGCCGCCGGCGGGATCCGACAGGGAGTCCTCCTCTGGGAACATCAGGGCCACATGTGGTATGGTGCCGAGGTACTCCATCCCTGTGAGCCGCTCTATGTTCGCGACCGCGTCCCCCAGCAGGGAGGGGTCGCCCCTGAACCGGTTTATTATGAACCCCTTAAGCAGGGGGCGGACGTCCTCTGGCATGAGCAGCCACGTGCCATACAGGGCGGCGAACACGCCCCCCCTCTCTATGTCGCCCACGAGGAACGCCGGTATGCGGCGCTCCCTCATCATGCCTATGTTGGCGATGTCCCTGTCCATCAGGTTCAGCTCCACAGGGGACCCCGACCCTTCGCAGACGACCGCCTCGAACCGCCCGGCGAGCCTGTCGAACGCGCCGAGAGCCTCCGCCATGACGGCCTCCCTGTCCATCGGCGCGTCCTTGGACACGTCCCCCCGCGCCTCCCCGCCGACCACCAGCCGGATGAGGCCCTTCCCCAGCGGCTTGAGTATCACGGGGTTCATGTCGCGCGACGGCTCCGTCCCCGAGGCCGCCGCCTGGAACGCCTGCCCCACGCCTATCTCCCCGCCGTCCCTCGTCGGAACCGATGTCAGGGACAGGTTAGAGGCCTTGAACGGCGCGACCGCGACGCCCTTCCTGTGCAGGTGCCTGCAGTACATCGCGGCCAGGGTGGTCTTCCCCGCGCCGGACGACACCCCGATGAAGATGGCCCTCACAGCCCCCCCTCCATGATCTCCATCAGCCTGTCGAAGTCTATGCCGCCCTCGAAGGCGATGGCCAGCCTCTCTATGTTCTCCTCTATATGGTCGTCGTAGTCCTTGGGGATGGACGCGGAGAGCGCCTCCCTCCCCCCCTCTATATGGGATAGGAAGAACCTCCTGAACGACGGCTTCTCCAGGGCCCCGTGGAGGTATGTCCCGAACAGCATCTCGCTCTCCCTGAACGAGCCCTCCTCCTCGGCCCCCTGCAGGCGGTCGATGCTGAAGAGGGGCTCCTCGTTCACCTCGGTGACGCCCATGTGTATCTCGTACCCTGTGACGGGCTCCCCCGTCCGGATGAACGTCCCCTCCGCCTGGGTCGTCGTCTTCCTGTACTCCTTCCATCTCGTGACGTTGTCGAACAGTCCCAGCCCCTCCACCGCCCCCTGGCGGGGGCCCTCTATCCCCTCGGGGTCCTCCAGCGAGCGCCCCATCATCTGGTACCCGCCGCATATCCCGAGTATGGGGACCCTGCCCCTCAGCCCGGCTATCGCCTTGTCGAACCCCGTCTCCTTGACCCATGCCAGGTCGTCGACCGTGTTCTTCGTCCCGGGTATTATCACCGCGCCGGTCCCCTCCAGCTCCTCTGGCCTGGTGACGAACCTCACCGTCGTGTCCTCCAGGTAGAGGGGGTCGAGGTCGGTGAAGTTCGCTATCTTGGGCAGCCTTATCACCGAGATGACCATCTTCCCCGTACCCTTGCTCTTCATGCCCCTCAGGGACTCGGAGTCCTCGAGGGGCAGCTCGAGGCCTATGTGCGGCACCAGCCCGATCACGGGGATGCCGATGATCCTCTCGAGCTCCTCCGCGCCCGATGCCATCCTCGACGCGTCCCCCCTGATGTTGTTCAGGATCACGCCCTTTATCATGCCCCTGTCCTCCTCCGGTATAAGCTTGACGGTGCCCACCGCGTACGCGAAGGACCCTCCCCACTCGACGTTCACGACGAGCACGCAGGGGGCGCCCGCCAGCTTCGCCGCGCCGATGTTCGCTATGTCCCTGTCGTAGATGTTTATCTCGGCGGGGGACCCCGCGCCCTCCATTATCACGTAGTCGTAGCGTTTTTTCAGGAAATCGATGTTCCTCCTCACTATGCCCACGGCGGGGCCGGGAACGAACTCGCCGTAGTAGCTCTTGACGTCGAAGTCGCCGTAGGGCTCCCCCTCCACCACGACCTGGGAGACCCTGTCCCCCTTCGGCTTCAGGAGGATAGGGTTCATGTGCTCGTCCGGGCCCTTCAGCCCGGCGGCCTTGCTCTGGAGGGTCTGGATCATCGCTATCTCGTACCCCCTCCGGGTGACCTTGGAGTTCAGGCTCATGTTCTGGGACTTGAACGGGGCGACGACGAGCCCCCTCTTGTGGAGCATCCTGCATATTGCGGCGACGGTTATGGACTTGCCCGCGTCGGAGGTCGCGCCGAGGACCATGATGGCACGCCCCTCCTTGTGGAACCTCCCCTTCGCCTCCGTGCGTATCCCCTCCATCCTCGGGTCCCTGGGGTCCGTGATGCCGGCCTTCTTTATCTCGGACATGACGTGCCTCCCCACCTCTGGCCGGTGGATGAAGAGGCAGTATGTGCAGTCCCATAGGTCCGAGCCCCTCTTGGACCTCAGAATCTGGCCGAGGTCCTCGTCCATGCAGGGGTAGAAGGGGCAGTAGCAGAACGTGCAGTCCTGGCCCGTGAAATGGCAGGGGTGGTACGGGCAGCCCTTGTCCGAGCCGACCCATCCCCTCTCGATCTCCTCCCTCACCTTCTTGGCTATATTGTCCATTGTATCCCATGTGCGCATCGTGGTTATGGATAATAACCTTTCATGCCCTCGCGACTGTGAGGATGGTCGCCTGCACGTGGGCGGATCTCGACCATTGGTCATTTTTTGGCCGGATATGAGGGGGCTTGCGAGTACTGTTCTTTGAAGAGGGCCCCAGCGATGTGCCCCCCTTGTTCGACAGTAAGCAATCTGTTCTCCACTTTCGGCCACTTTCGGTGACCCCCCAGGATTCTTTTTAAACCATGGCGGGGTTTTTCTGCCGAGGGGATGGGCCCGCTCTGCGGCGACGGCCGGCGGCGCCCCTGTTAGAAAAGATACACAGGAGGATAAGGAAATGGATGTCGTAGTAGTCGCGATGCTGGCCGCCGTATTCGCATTAGGGGTCGCCAACATCGTAACGAGCTTGAAGAAGAACGGCGGGTCCGCCATGCCGCCGGGGCTGGAGGGCAGGCTGGCCTCGATGGAGGCGTCGTTGGGGAGGTTCGACCCCATGATACGTGGGGAGTTCGTCCGCAACCGCGAGGAGAGCGGCAAGGCCGCGAGGGAGAGCCGCGAGGAGCTGAGCGGCCAGCAGGAGAAGATGCGGGCGGCCATCGACCTGCAGCTGAAGGAGATCCGGACCGAGACCGAGAAACGGCTCGAGGAGATGAGGAAGACCGTGGACGAGAGCCTGAAAGAGACTGTGGAGAAGAGGTTCAACGACTCCTTCAAGCTGATCAGCGACCGGCTCGAGCAGGTGCACAAGGGGCTCGGCGAGATGAAACAGCTCGCCTCAGGCGTGGACGACCTGAAGAAGGTGCTCTCCAACGTCAAGACCAAGGGCAACCTGGGCGAGGTCCAGCTGGGATCCATCCTGGAGCAGGTGCTGTCCCCCGGCCAGTTCGAGGCGCAAGCGGCGGTGAGGGGAGGGAGCCTGGAGCGCGTGGACTATGTTATAAAGCTCCCAGACAAGAACAGCATGGACAGGGTGCTGCTGCTGCCGATTGACTCCAAGTTCCCCACGGAGGACTACCAGCGCCTGCTCGACGCCTACGACTCCGGCCTCCCCGAGGCAGACATGAGGGGGGTGTCGAACAGCTTCGAGGCCTCCGTCAGGAGGTGCGCCAAAGAGATACGGGAGAAGTACGTCAACCCGCCGGTGACGACGGACTTCGCCATAATGTTCGTCCCCACCGAGGGGCTGTACGCGGAGATCGTCCGCAGGACCGGGCTGTTCGAGAGCCTCCAGAGGACGCACAAGGTGACGGTGGTGGGCCCCACGAACCTCGCCGCGTTCCTGTCCAGCCTGCAGATGGGGTTCAGGACCCTGGCGATCGAGCGCCGCTCCAACGAGGTATGGGAGCTGCTGGGAGCCGTCAAGACGGAGTTCGGTAAGTTCGGGGACGTGATGGACAACATCAAGAGGAAGATAGACTCCGCCGCGAAGGAGATAGACACCGTGGGCGTGCGCTCGAGGGCGATAGAGCGCAGGCTCAGGTCCGTCGGGGAGCTGCCCGCAGGGCAGAGCGCCCTCCTGATCGACGGGAGGGGGGACGAGGTGGCTGACGAACGCATGTGATATATACAAGGGGCGTATCACAGGGGAGGAGGCATCAAGATGTACAAGGTTGAGACGAAGTACGACGACGGCTACGAGAGCGCAAAGGATTTCGACGACCTCCAGGACGCGAAATCCTACTTCCAGAACATCGACGAGAGGGAGATCGAGTCCAGCACCCTCTCCGGCGAGGACGGGGAGGTCATCGCCCGCAAGGAAGGCAGGAAGAGGAAGTGACCGGGGCGGCCGGGGCCCCTTTACCCCCGGCACAGCCGCCCTGGCGGCTCATTGCCTTGTTCTCACCTGCTGTGCCTGACCATGAACCTCTCGAGCCTGTCGTAGGCCTCTTCCAGCGGCTTCATCGGCGGCAGGAGTATGGTCCTGAAATGGCCCCGCCCGAACTCGTCGGAGAACCCGGAGCCGTGTACGAACACTACCCCCTCCTCGTTGATCAGGTCGATGACGAAGTCCTTGTCGGTCTTCCAGTCGAACAGCTCCACCTTGGGGAACATATAGAACGCGCCCTTCGCCCTGTTGGTGGTTATCCCGGGGATCTCGTTCAGCCTCTTGTATGAGAAGTCGCCCCTCTCCTTCAGCTTCCTGTTCATCTCCACTATGTAGTCCTGGGGGCCCTGCAGGGACGCCCTGGCCGCCTCCTGGCAGGGGACGTTCGGGCATATCCTCGTGCGGAACTGCTTCATCATCCCTTCCCCGATCTCGTCCATGAAGTCGCCCTCGTACATGAAGTAGCAGTAGCCCTCCCTCCACCCGGGCATGAGGTTGACCTTGGAGAAGCCGTTGAATATCACCCTCGGGACGTCCGACGGCAGCCTCGAGGCGGAGAAGTAGTCCCCCTCGAACACCAGCTTGTCGTATATCTCGTCGGAGACCAGGGGTATCCCGTGCTCGGCGGCGATGTCCCCCACCTCCCTTATCGTCTTCTCGTCGTAGACGGCGGAGGTCGGGTTGTTGGGGTTTATCACCACTATCGCCCTCGTCCTGTCGGTGACCCTCTTGCGGATCATGTCCACGTCCGGCTTCCAGTCCTCCTCCTCCATCTGCCTGTATGACACGGTCCTTCCGCCGTAGAACTCTATGTACTGGGCGTAGGAGGGGTAGCCGGGGCCGGGGAGGAGGACCTCGTCGCCCGGCTCCAGGATGGTCGCCATGAGGACGTTGATGCCCTCGCTGACGCCGCTCGTCACGTAGACCTTGTCGGCGGTTATCCTCGCGCCGTGCTTCTCTCGCTCCCTGTCGACTATCGCCTCCCTCAGCGATATGCTGCCCTGGGAGTCGCCATAGCCGTTGTCCGTGTTGTCGACGGCGTTCCTCAGCGCAGACTTGAAGTACTCGGGGGTCTCGAAGTCCCACTTGTTGGGGTCGCCGATGTTGAAGCTGTAAAGCTTCACGCCTCTCTTGGCGGCGGCGGCGGCCGGAACGGTTACCTCGCGGATCGCGTAGTCCATAGCCATTGCCCTTCTCGAAGCTTTCATCTTCTTCATATTGGTTTCACCAGGCCTGACACGTTGGTTTTGTTATATAAACCGTGGCGTATCGCGCCCCTTGATGCCGGGACGGACAGATAACATCAAATCGCAGAGGGGGGTTCCCCTATCGATGATGCCGTGGGGCGCGTTCCCATGGGAGAAGGAGGCATGAAGANGACATACGAGGACAATCAAGACACGGCGGGCGGGGGGGCCCCGCCAGAAGATGAGCCGCTGACCATGAGAGTCATTGGGTCGTTCCCGTGCGCGATGGGGTACAGGGCCGAGGCCTCCATCTCGAGGCCGGTCGACCTGGCTAGGCTTAGGCCGTTCGCGCGCGCCATCGCGTGGTACGTGGACCTCGACGAGGGCAACGGCGTGTTGGCGGCGGATCACGTCACGTTCCGCGTCGACGGCTCCATCACATCGATGGCGAACGTCGAGAGGGACGCAACGGCCCGCATAGGCGAGGCCTTCCAGCTGGTGGCGCGCGCCGAGCAGTGCACGGGCTGCGGCCTCTGCGCGGAGAGGTGCCCGACGGGCGCGCTCTACATGAAGGGCGGCAGGGTAGAGGTCCTGGAGGACGAGTGCGTGTTCTGCAAGGACTGCTTCGGCGAGTGCCCGGGCGTGAGGCTGGAGCCGGGCAGCGGCGATTCTGCTTAAATCGCGCCCTTACGCCGCTTTTTCCCTCTGTCGGCAACCCACTTTCGCTCGATTCGGTGACCCCCCAATTCGCCTTATATACCCAAAGCGCCGTGAAGTTCTGGGTGAGAAAAAATGATCCGAATTTGCGAAGAACGCGAGAGGGAAACGGCCATGCCGGAGCATTGTTCCAGACCCGCCCGCCAAGGATGCGGCACGAAGAACGAGGGGGGCGGTACGGATGACGTCTGAGATACTGATAATGAACAGGGACTGCATCGCCATGGCGGCGGACAGCGCGGCCACGTTGAGCGGGCAGACACCGAAGATATTCGAGGCGAACAAGGTGTTCGCGCTCTCGAAAAAGCACCCGATAGGGCTCATGGTGTACCAGAGCCCACTCATATCGGGCGTCCCGTGGAAACGATCGTGAAGGAGTACAGGAGGCATTGCTCGGAGGAAGGGCTTGACACGATAGAGGACTGCGGGAACAGGTTCCTGAGATTCATCGAGGAGGGATACCCCGCAGATGGCAAGGGACACGTCCCGATCATCTCCGTCGAATCGATGGAATCTGACGTTCGCCGCCGCCTTTTATCCATGTGGTCAGAGATACTGGACGAAGCGGGCGAGCGGCTTTACAACAAAACGAGCAACGAATTTGGGAAAGAGGGGCGGGACAAAGGGCATGCCTGGCTCTTGCTCTCTCCGGATGAGTTGATCGCGCATATACTGTTTGAGAGGAAATCGGAAGAAAGGACGCCCAGAGTCCTTCCAGAATCATACGTCCTTGACGTTGGTAGAGGCTTAGACCGGATATTCGAGGCCGAAAGCTTCAAGGAGGCTATGAACGAGATCTCATTCCCCGTTTCAGCCGAGCCGTATCTGGAGGACATCAAAACCATGTTCCGGAGCATGGTGCTGTCCGAGGAGCCGCTCGGGGACGCGACGGGAATCGTCATACCCGGGTTTGGCCTCAACCGGATGTTCCCCGCCTTCATTGAGTACAGGGTGGACGGCTGTTTCTGGGGGAAACTGAAGTGCTCAGAGGTTTCAAGGGGAGAGATAACCAACGACAACTCTGCCATAATCAAGACGTTCGCACAGAAGGATGTTGCGGAAACATTCCTTTGGGGCATCGACCCAAACCTCAGAGAAAGGATCATCCACGAGTTCCGCAGGTTCGTTGAAAACAGGTCTGGCAAAGAAAGCACCCAAAGGGCTGATGGTTTGCCTGTGACATCCGACGATGTCGAGAATACGAAGAAACAAACAACCGATAGCTTCATCGAGTGGCTGGATCACGCCACATATTGGGCGTTTGTGGACCCCGTCATCCAATCTGTGAACTTCCTGTCAAAAAAAGAGTTGTCACAGATGGCAGAGTCGCTGATAAACCTGACGTCCCTGAGGAGAAGGGTCTCGCTGAACGCAGTGGAATCCGTCGGCGGACCCGTGGACGTAGCGATAATTTCAAAAGGGGACGGGCTGATATGGATAAACAGGAAGCACTATTTCGACATCGCGCTCAACCCGCACTATGACGGAACAAGGTGACTTTAGAGAGGAGGGCTAGGCATGGGCTTATTTGGCAGGCGCAGGGACCCCTGGGAAAGGGCCGGATCGCCGAAGACATTCGACGAGGTGTTGCGGGAAGTGGTCATGGAGCGGCTCGCGAGGGAGTCCGCACAGGCGGAAGAGGGCATCTCAGAAACAGTTTCGGACAAATGAGCGGGGGTTTCCCCCTCGTTTTACTTTTTTCATGGGGACATCTTTGCGTGAACGGTTGAAACCGCAGTCGCCTGGCGATAGCCTCTGACGTGCTGGCACCCACGTTCTAAGGGCATGGCCCCGCTTAGTTGCACCCTGCGCAGCCTGACCAAACGCTATAGCGGCGCAGGCGACGGGCGCGGCGGCGGAACGTGTCACAAACCCCCCCAATCGATGCCAAACTCGTACCTTGCCCCACAGTTGTTGACGCCGATGACCCCTTTGTCCGTTATCTCCAATCTCTCTATCGGGTTTATCTCGTCGTGGAACATCAGCCACACGAGTCTGTCTCCCTCTCCGGTGACCGCTATGAAGCCCTCTCCGCCGTAGCTCCCCTCCCCGTGGTGGACGACGTGGCTTTTGCACACGACGCTCCCCGAGACGCTTATGTCGCTCTGGTTGCCCTCCCCCAGGCATTCCTCCGTGAGGGGGGAGGCTCTCAACCGCATCGAGCATCTTTCCAAGTCTATGTCCATCTTGAGGTAGCCTTCTTTCGTGATGACGCCGTTGATGATCGGGAGCCTCTCCCGAAGGAACATCGCCCCGCAACGCCGCAACACGTCCTCTAACTGCACTTTCCTCCCCTCCGTCCCCTGCACTGGATGGCGCGGCGTAGCCATGACGCTGGTGCGCAATATAGCTTACGGCGTCTGGCAGGGCGAGGGGTTGAGTGTCCGGGGGCTGCTGTGCCCAGCCTTACACAGTCTTGCCGTCCGTATTACTTTTTGAGGTCTAACAAACCCGGCCCCATGCCGATTTGTATGGCATAGCTTCCTGAATCCTATTACTGCGGGATGGCATGGCTCGCCCGCAAGCTGCACATGACCCGCTTTTTTGGGGGCCGACAATGCTGCACGGACGGTCAGCCTTGGAATACCCGATTCAACTCTTCCACGGTTTCAGCCGTTCGTTTCGTATCGTTGAACTTGTTTGTGAAATAACTCTGGATTATCGCCTCGAACCCTCCATAGCCCTCTTCCGCATAGGGGTTACTGCCGCAACTGGAGCCGCTGTGTGCGTTTTTCCATTCTGGCAGATAGCCGATGACGACAAAGAACGACTCATTGTACGGGTTCAGCCGCACGACTTCCCGTGAGTCCAGGAAATGCGTCCCGTACAGGTGCAATTTCCGATCACAGGCGTACTCCGAGCCCCTGTCGAAGTAATTGTCGAGCAGATGCGCCGCGTTGATCTCCTGCATTGTCGGGGCCGTGCCTTGTCTTATGTCAGTCTGCACGAAACATATCTTCGCTTTGCGTCTGAAGAATTCACTGCCGATCGTGACCACGGCGCCCCACTGTCCGTCGCCATACTGGAAAGCGAGGCAGCAGCCGTTGCGATAGGGGCTATCGACAGTTACGGGGGGTTTGACCCTTTTCTTAGGCTTTTCTTTCGGCGTGCCGATATCAGACAGCAGCTTTGCGAGCGCACCCTTGCGTTCACGCAAAAACTTTGCATTGGCGCCCAGCCCCTCGCAGACCGCTATATCCTCGCCGCTTGTCACAATACCCTCTATTTCAGCAAGGAAATCGCTGTCGAGTTCTTTGGTCTGCCATAGGCAATAAGCCATAGCGAACAGGACGTTGTAGCGTTCTTCGACATCGCCCATGTCGTATTTGGCCAGCAGCTCCGTGCGGATGTCCTGCGGCTCTCTGCCGAGATCGTATTGCTCGAAGAAGTACTCCTTCACCTCGCACGAGGTATCGTTACCGAAGATTGCGGCGCTCCAGACCCCCACCTTATGTCATCCCTTTTCCATTTGACCCTTTTGCGTGCGCAGATGCGAAAGAAGGCTCAGCACGGAAACCACGGCGTACTCATAAATACATTTGCCCAGGTGCCTATCGGACGGTCGGCGCGCCCTGACATATCGGCCGTGGGCTGCCGGGGGGAACAACGGGCGCGACCTTCGGGCCTCGGATGGAAGAGCTACCCATGCCTAATGCTCGCATCATGCCGGCGGCTCGCGCTTCGACCGCCCTCGGGGCCGCCCGCCTGGATAAGTTATTAACTGTTATCCCCTTCCAGCCGCCATCATGATGAGAATAGAACCCGGCGACCTTGCCGCCGTCATGGAGCTGGACCCTGCGATAATCGACGAGGAGGACGCGGTGAAGTTCCACACTGGGCTACTCGCCGTCACCATGTACAGGAAGAGCCACAGGCTATGGACCGAGGGCAAGCTCAAGAAGGCCAGGAAGGTCAACAACAAGGCGCACAGGCTGACCGGCTGCGACATACACCCGGGCGCCACGATCGGGGAGAGGTTCTTCGTCGACCACGCCACGGGCGTGGTCATCGGGGAGACGGCTGTGGTGGGGAACGACGTCACCATATACCAAGGGGTCACCCTCGGCGGGGTCTCCTTCGAGAAGGGCAAGAGGCACCCCACCGTCGGGGACTGCGTGGTCATCGGCGCGAACGCCACCGTCCTGGGGGACATAGTCATCGGGAACTACGTGAGGATCGGCGCCGGGTCGGTCGTCCTGAAGGACGTCCCCGACAACAGCACGGTCGTCGGCGTCCCGGGCCAGGTCGTGGAGAGGGACGGGGTCAAGATCGAGAAGAAGGACGTGCTCAGGCACAACGACATCCCAGACTGCTTCATGGACGAGATCGCCAAGCTCAGGTCGGAGGTCGACGCGCTCAAAGCGGCAGTCGGGAAAAAGGACGGCGCGCGGTGATAAGATGTCCCTGACGGTCTACAACAACCTCACGAGGAGGAAGGAGGAGTTCGTCCCCATCGAGCACGGGAAGGTCAGGCTCTACGTGTGCGGCGTCACCGTCTACGACGACATACACATGGGCCATGCCCGGAGCATGGTCGTGTTCGACACGCTGGCGAGGTACCTCCGGCACATAGGCTACGAGGTGACGCACGTCACGAACTTCACGGACGTGGACGACAAGATCATCAACAGGGCGAACGAGGAGGGGGTCGACCCCCTCGCGCTATCCGCTAGGTACATCGAGCGTTACTTCGAGGACGCCGACAGGCTGGGGGTCAGGAGGGCCGACCTGTACCCTAAAGCGAGCGAGAGCATGGACGCCATAATCGGGATGATCGGGGAGATCGTCGCCAACGGGTCCGCTTACCCCACGGAGGACGGCAGCGTGTATTTCGAGGTGAGGAAGGTCAAGGAGTACGGCAGGCTCTCAAACAGACGCCTCGACGAGATGGAGTCCTCGGGCAGGGTCGCGCTCGACGAGCAGAAGAGGGACCCCATGGACTTCGCCGTGTGGAAGGGCGCGAAGCCTGGCGAATGCTCATGGGACTCCCCGTGGGGCAAGGGGAGGCCGGGCTGGCACATCGAGTGCTCGGCAATGATAAGGCGCCACCTCGGGGACAAGATAGACATACACGGCGGGGGCAGCGACCTCGTCTTCCCCCACCACGAGAACGAGATAATCCAGACGGAGGCCGTCACGCACGACGCGCTCGCCAACTATTGGATGCACAACGGCATGCTCCAGGTCAAGGACGAGAAGATGTCGAAGTCCATGAAGAACTTCTTCCGCGTCCGCGACGTCCTGGAGAGGTTCGACGGCTGCACCATAAGGTTCTACTTCCTGAACACCGGCTACGGCGGCCCCCTCACCTACGGCGAGGAGATGCTGGCCGAGGCGAGGTCCGCCCTGCGGAGGCTGAGGAACAACTACGCAGAGCTGTCCGACTACTCGAGGAACGGCCCCGACATCGACGACGACCGCTGCGACGTCCTCGAGGAGTCGAGGCACAGGTTCTTCGGGGCGATGGACGACGACCTCAACACGGGCGCCGCGATAGAGGAGATGTTCAGGCTCGCGCACTCGACAAACAAGATGATGGCGGAGAGGTCGCTGTCGAAGGGGGCGGCGGGGAAGATAATAAGGCTCATAGACGAGTTCAACACGGTTCTGGGGATACTCCCGGAGGAGGAAGACATGAGGGACGACGGGACGACGGATGCGGTGATGGGGGTCCTCATCGAGCTCCGCAAGGAGCTCAGGGCGAGGAAGCAGTACGACCTCGCCGACATGATAAGGAACAGGCTGGGGGAGGCGGGAATCACCCTGGAGGACACTGCGGACGGAATGAAATGGAAGAAGATCTGAACGTGATGAGGAAGGCCGAGCTGGCCCTCGGCGGCGGCGTAAGGCTCCCGGAGGGCTTCGTCCTCCCGCACAGGGCCTCCGTGTCCACCGCTGGGCCGGGGGCGGGCTCCTTGTCTGCCGTGTTCTCGTTCGGCGGGCACCGGGTCAAGAAGGGCGTCTCCCACACGTCGGGGGAGTTCGACCTCGTGGAGGCCGGGGGCGGGCTATCAATCTGGAGGGGCGGGGAGCCCTTCGTCGAAGGGGTCAGGATGGAGCCCGTGGTGTTCCATTGCCCGGAGCAGGCGTTCTTCAACCTCGACCCGGGGTGCATCTACAGATGCGCCTTCTGCGCCTCCCCCTTGCTGGACAGGGGCCTCGACAAGCGGCTGTCCTGTGACGACATGGTGAGGATGACCAAGGAGGCCGCATGCGGGCAGAGGGTGGTGTCGGCCTCCTTCACGAGCGGCGTCGCGGGTAGCGTAGACGAGACCGTCGAGAGGTTCGTGTCCTGCGTCTCGGCGTTCAGGAGGGAGTTCCCGGAGATGCCGATAGGGGTGGAGCCCTACGTCACGGAGAAAAGGCATGTGGACTCCCTGAAACGGGCGGGCGCGACGGAGATCAAGCTCAACATCCAGTCCCCGAGCGAAGCGGTGTTCAAGAGGGTCTGCCCGGAGCTCGACCGCGGCGTCATAATCGAGATGCTCCTGTACTCGGCGAGCGTGTTCGGGAAGGGGAAGGTCACCTCCAACATGATCTTCGGCATGGGCGAGGCCGACGAGGAGATCGAGGGGATGACTGAGTTCCTGTGCTCCAAAGGGGTGATACCGACGCTCAGGGCCCTGCGCGTCGGCCCCTTGAACCGCGGCCCCCTGGAGGCGGCGATAGGGGCGCAGCCCCCGGTGGGCGCGGACAGGGCGGTCGGGCTCGCCAGGATGCTGAAG
>WRNL01000031.1 GCA_009776625.1 Methanomassiliicoccaceae archaeon
GACGACGCGCAGATGGAGCGGGTCGCGAGGGGGCTTGCGGCGGGCGCCGCCGGCTCGGCGGCTCCGGCGGTCGCGGCCACCTGCCGGGCATGCCCGAGGGAGGCGAGGGGCAAGGTGACCACCGAGGGCAACATAATAACGTCGTGCGCGCTGGCCGGCGCCGTCCAGGGGTGCTCCTCCGTGACGGACGCCATCGTCGTGATACACGGCCCGCGGAGCTGCGCCCACATCATGTCGTCGCTGAGGAACATATCGGAGATCATAAGGGGGGCGAGCAAGGCAGGCAACCTGCAGTCCATGAGGATGGTCTCGACCGATATCGACGACACGGTATCCGTTTTCGGCGGGGCCGGCCTCCTGGAGGAGAAGGTGAGGGAGGCCGTGATGGGCGGACACAGGAACATATTCGTCGTTACCTCCTGCGTGCCGGGGATAATCGGGGACAACACGATAGACGTGGTGAACGCGATAAGCCTGGAGCACCCCGACGTTTACCTCAGGGTGGTGGAGGCGGACGGGAACATCACCGGGGACTGGAACGAGGGTTTCGTCCAGTCCGCCGACGCCCTCCTCGACATGGTCGACGGCTCCGTGGGGCCGGAGGCCGACGCCGCGAACATACTTGCGGAGAGGTACTTCTACAAACGCGGCGAGGACAAGGAGAGCGCCGTCGTCGAGCTCTTCCGCCATTACGGGATCAGGGTCAACTGCAGGTTCATGTACGAGTCGGACATGGACTCCGTCCGAAACTTCCGCAAGGGGAGGGTGAGCTACCTGATCGACAACGACCGCAGCTCGCTGGAGGTGGCCGACCTGGTGGAGGGGAGGCTGGGCGTGCGGGTGGACAGGGACCCCCTGCCGGTCGGCATGGAGGAGCACCGGCGGTTCTCCGAGAGGATCGGGGAGGAGTTCGGGATCGCCGAGAGGGCCGGGAGGGCGTTCGCGGAGCTGGAGGGAAGGTACAAGGCGGCGATAGAGGGGATCAGGCCCCGGCTCGAGGGGAAGAGGGCCCTGATAGAGAACAGGTTCCTCCAGGACATCGACTGGCTGTTGGACCTGCTGGCCGACCTGGGGGTGGAGGTCGTTGCCATAGAGGTCGGGCCGCTGCACCCTTGGAAGGACAGGGGGCCGCCGCCGAGGCGCCTCTCGGAGAGGACGCGCATCAGGTACGACTACACCCTCGCCGACATGACGTCCGACGTCGAGGAGCTGTCGCCCGACATCGTGCTGTCGGACGCCGTGCTCACGGACGTCGGGAACGCGTACCACACGACGTTCTCCCGGCCAGGTCCAGGCCTGGACGGGATAATAGGGTTCGCGAGGAGGCTCGGCGACATCGTGCGCGCCCCCATGAGGGAGGGCTGGAGGGACGCGGCATGACCCCTGACAGGATATGCATGGACGGGTTCACAGGCGCGATGATGGCGGCGGAGAGCTTCAGCGACTGCAGGGCGGTTCTGCACGGGCCAGGGGGTTGCAGGAGCTACCACGCCCTCCTAGCGTCCAGGTGCTACCCCCGGGAGCAGCCCGCCGACGCCGCGAGGTACTACCGGCAGTACTTCTTCGGCCAGCCGAGGATACCCTGCACATTCATCGACGAGGACAGCTACATAAACGGCTCGGAGGGGAAGCTGGAGGAATGCGTCCCGATAATATGCGACGCCGACGACCGATTCAACATATTCATAAGCTCCCCCGGCTCGGCGCTCATCGGGGACAACGTGACGGACGCGATAGAGAGGGCGGGGTTCAGCCACAAGGCGATGGCCATCGACGAGTCCCTGATATCCCAGCCGTTCTCGTCCAGCTACGACCGCACCGTGAGGTCCATAATCGAGCGGAGGGCCCCGAAAGGGAGGGCGACCGCGCCGAGGTCGGTCAACATACTCGGCCTCCCCATATCCGGCAAGGACTGGCAGGACTCCCTCGACGAGCTCACGTCCATACTCGGCGGCATGGGCGTGACCGTCATATCGGCGCCGGGGGCCGGGTGCAGCCTGAAGGGGCTGGAGGAGTCGACCGCCGCCGAGCTCAACGTGTGCGTCTGCCCCGAGTACTGCAAGGCGACGTCGGCGTTCTATGAGAGCGAGTACGGCATACCGACGGTGTTCTCGGACATGGGCGCCCCCGTCGGTTTCGATGCCGTCGAGCATTGGGCGAGGAACATCGGCAAGGGGTTCGGCACGGGCGCGCCCCTCGTCGAGGAGGGCGTCCGGGCGGCGAAGGGCAGGGTCTTCAGGAAGCTGAACGGCTCATTCATAGCGAAACGGGTGAAGCACTCCCGGTTCACCGTCATGGCTGACAGCTCGGTCGCCTACCCCCTCGTGAGGTGGCTGTTCGGGTACATGTGCATGATACCGGCGAGCGTCACGGCGGACCCTGGGGAGGATGCGGGCATGGTTGCGTCGATCACCCGGTTCCTCGGCGAGAACGGGCTGGGGGAGGCGTGGGGCGCCGACCCCTGCCAGCACGTGGACTTCGTGTTCGCCGACGGGCACACCGCCGAGACCCAGATGATGGTAGGCGGATGCGTGAAGGGCGTAGACATCGCGATGCCGAGCCTGTCGCGCATAGGCCTGACGCCGCGGCCCGTTCTGGGCGTCAACGGCGCCATGTACATACTGGACGAGATCATCGGCAGCATGTGACCGCCATCGCCCGGAGAGGTCTGGCCGGGTGAAGGCGGGGCGATCGGGGGGTCACCCCTTCATCGAGCCCAGCTCCTCCATCTTGCCCTCGGCCTCCAGGTACAGCTCCCTCAGCCTCTCCTTCACGTCCTCCGGCGCGTCCCATAGGTCGCGGTCTATGGCCTCGAGCATGTCCTCTATCATCTCTTTGAGGGCGTAGGGGTTGTTCTCGTCGATCCACTGCCTGTTCTCCTCGTCGAATATGTATTTCTCGGTCACCGCCTGGAACATCCAGTCCTCGATGTTGTCGGAGGTGGCGCTCCACCCCAGGATGTACTCGGTCAGCTTGGAAACCTCCATCGCCCCCTTGTACCCGTGGGGCTTCAGCCCCTCGAACCACTTGGGGTTGAGCACGCGGCTCCTCATCACGTACGCGGTCTCCTCCTCCAGGGTGCGGGTCTTCAGGCGGTCGATGTCGGAGCTGTCGCCCATCACCGAGTACGGCTTGTGGCCGCCGAACGTCCTGACGGCGGCGTTCATCCCTCCCAGGGAGTCGTAGTCGTCGTCTATGTCCAGCATGTCGAACTCCCTGTCGTTGTGGTTCTTAACCGTTACGTTCAGGTCGCCGATGCGCTTCTTGAATGCGGCCGTGACCTTCTGCCCCTTCCACTTCCCGCCGTAGGCGTACGCGCCCCAGGTGGCGTAGGTCTCGGCTATCTGGTCGAGGGTCTCCCATTTGGAGGACGCTATCAGCACGGACACGCCGTTGCCGTGCTGCCCCGGGGGGTCCCCGAATATCCTTATCCTTGCCATATCGGACGCCTCCTCGTCGGACAGCCCGTCGCGGATGTACTTCTTGATGTCCTCGTTAAGGTGCTTTTTGTAATAGTTCTCCTCGTCCGACTCGTCAAGGCAGGCTATCATGTCGGTCGCGTCGGTTATCATGTCCGTGAGGTTGGGGAACGAGTCCCTGAACAGCCCCGATATGCGGCACAGAACGTCTATCCTGGGTCTCCCCAGCTCCTCCAGGGGGATGACCTCCAGTCCTATGACCTTGCCCCCCACGGCGCCCCATCTCGGCCTGATCCCCATCAGGTACAGTATGTACGCCACGTCGTCGCCGTACGTCTTCATTGTGTCGGTGGCCCACACCACTATCCCCACGTTCTCGGGGTAGCCGCCGTTGTCCGCCACGTACCGGTTCACCATGTCCTCCGCCATCTGCTTCCCGACGCGCCAGCTGGCCTCTGAGGGGATGGCGTCGGGGTCTATCGAGTAGAAGTTCGTCCCGGTGGGCAGCAGGTGGGCGTTGCCCCTGGTGGGCGACCCGGACGGCCCCGGCGGGACGTACCCGCCCGATATCCCGACGACGAAGTTGTCCGTCTCGTCGGTCATCCTGTTTATGCTCGGGTAGATGTGGCCGCACACGTAACGGACGGACTCCTCGAGCTCTGCCGTTAGCTTGCCGAACATCCCCTCCGCTATGGAGAGCGACGCCTCTCTGTCGAATCCCGCCTCGTACATCCTGTCGAGGAGGGCGTTGAACTCCCTGTCGACCTCGTCCACAAGGGCGCCGTTCAGGCATTCCCTCTCGGCGTCGAAGGCGGAGGGGTTGTCGAGGAGCGCGTCCATGTCCAGGCCCTTGGAGCCGGCGATGGAGATGCGCAGCGAGGGGACGCCCCCGTTCCTGAGGCGGCAGAGGCTGTAGACCATCTCCACCATCCTCTCCCCCTCGGGCACGTCCCCCAGTATGTGCAGGCCGTCCTTTATCATCGCGTCCTTGAGGTCGGACACGTAGTCGTAGATGAGGTCTATCTTCTCCACGACGTCGCCCATGGAGCAGTCCCTCTCCAGCCCTAGCTCCTTGAACATGTCCATGCCGCGGACGATCTCGAATATCTTCTCCTCCAGCATCCCGCATTTGTCGGTCTGCTCGGTGGTCTTGAAGTAGAGGTACTGCTGGAGGCTGCCGTCCAGGTCCATCATCTCGTCGTAGCTCCCGGCGCGGGTCATGGAGGGGCACATGTGGCCTATGAGGACGGAGTTGGCCCTCCTCTTGCACTGTATCCCCTCCCCGGGGTCGTCGACTATGTACGGGTAGACGTTCGGCATGGTGTCCAGGATGACGTCGGGGTAGCAGTCGCGGGAGAGGCCGTTGCCCTTCCCCGGGAGCCACTCCAGCGTGCCGTGGGTGCCCATGTGGACCACGCAGTCCGCCTTGAAGACGTCGCGTATCCAGCGGTAGTAGGCGAGGTACTGGTGGGGCATGACGACCCTCGGGTCGTGGTACAGGGTCTCCGCCTGCTCGTGCTGGCCCCTGTTGGGCTGTATGCCTATGAACAGGTTCCCGTTCCTCACCCCCGGGATTATGAACTTCCCGTCGTGGACGGATATCGCCCCCGGCGGGTCGCCCCAGCTCCGGGCCATCCCCTCCCTCGCCTTGGAGGACAGGGAATTGAACCACCCCATGTACCTGTCGAGGCCCACAAGGTCGGCGGCACGCCCCTCTATCTCGTCCTCGGGCACCCACTCCAGGTCGCTGGTGACCCCCGCGAGCACCTCGTCGACTATCTCGTTCCCGTTCTCGGGGATGTGGTCTATGGCGTAGCCCTTCTCCCTCATGGCTATCATGCAGTTCCTGATGCTCTCGTAAGTGTCCAGGCCGGCGGCACCGCCGACGCGGTCGTTGGTGGGCGGGTACATGTTCAGCAGGATGACCGTCTTCCTGTCCTCCGGCGGGGTGCGGCGGAGCCTCGCCCACGCTATCGCAAGGGTCGAGATCCTCTCTATCCTGTCGGGGAGGGACACCGTCCTGTACCCCCCGTCGTCGCTCTTTATGGTGTAGCTGAGGGGGACGGTTATTATCTGGCCGTCGAACTCGGGCCATATCACGTTGACCCCGATCTCCACGGAGGTAAGACCGATTATGTCCTCGTCCCATTTGTCGGGGGGCCTCATCACGTTTATCCCCTGGAGGACGGGCACCCCCAGGTCCCTGAAGAAGTTGTACGCCTCCTCCTCGCTCCTCTGGCCGCCGAACGAGATCTGGGAGAACCCCACCCCCATTATGACGGACTCGACGACGGGCCTGCCGTCGAGGAACAGGTACTTCTCGATCGTCCTCCTCACCCCTAGGCTCCCGGTTATCGGGCTGGATGACGACTCGAAGAACACGGGCACAACGTTCACCCCCCTCCCCCTCAGGTCGTCGAGGAGGTCCTCCACCGCGCCCGTCTTCTCCTTGACCATGCTCGAGTGGTGGAACATGACCCCCACGGTGGGCCTCGATGGGTCCAGCCCCCTCAGGTACTCCTCCGGCTCCGGCGCCGCGTCGAGCCACGGGAGGTACAGCCCCTCGGTGGGGTTGAACGCCGGCTCCGGGACCTCTATCCCGGGCGCGCCGCCCACCTCCTTGCACAGCCACAGCCCGAGGGACCGGTTGTTGTTAGCCCCCCCGATGAGGAAGAGGGCCAGGACCCTCCTGTACTCCTCGTCGGAATGCTTGAAGAAGTGCCTGTTCTCGAGGTTCGACTCGGGCAGGCCCCCCAGGTACAGCAGGTCCGCGTCCCCCTTGTCCAGGACCTCCTTCATCCGGGGGTACTTCTTGAACATGGACTCGTCCCCGTGCAGCCGCATCAGGATGATGTCCGCCTTCCTGACCGCCATCAGGAACTCCAGGAACGCCCCCTCGTCCGCGTCCAGGTCCTGGGAGTCGGCGCAGTGCATGTTGATCAGCACCGGGACGTCGTCCAGCTCGGAGCATGCCCTCCCGAGGAACACGCTGTCGCTGTTCGCGACGCTCAGGTTGACCACGTTGATCGTCTTCTTTGGCTCTTTCGGTTTGTTCTTATAAATAATCGGCATGTCACAACGCCTCCCTCATAACCAGCCTGACGGAGCTCTCTATGTACTCCGCGTTCAGGTCCTCCAGGCACAGGTACGTGCCGTTGAGCGCCCTGCAGAGCTCAAGGGCAAGGCCGAACCTCAGCGTCCCGACCTCCGTGTCTATCACTATGAACCTTATCTTGGACTCGGACAGGGACCTTGCCGTGGACAGCATCTCGTCTATTGACCTCATGCCCGGGGTGTACGACACGTTGCACCTGCCGTCCGACAGTATCACCATCACAGGGCTCGAGTGCTTCGACACCTTCTCCTTCAGTATCTCGTGGCCCTTTAGCAGGCCGTGGATCAGGGGCGTCCTCCCCCCGGTCGGGATCTCGGCGAGGACGTTGTACGCTTTCAGTATGCTCTTCGTCAGGGGCAGCAGCTCCTCCGCCTTGTCTATCCTGAAAACCGCCATCCCTATCTCGTCCCGCTTCTGGTAGGCGTCCTTGAGCATCGAGAGGATCGCGCCCTTCACCGCCACCATGCGCTTCTGCGCCCCTATGGAGCCGCTCCCGTCCACCAGGAACAGGACGCTGTTCCCCTGTTTCTTCTCCCTCACCTTCTCCCGCAGGTCGTCCGCCTTGAGCACTATCGCCAGGTCCCCGTGGTCGCGCAGCACCTGGTACGGCGCGGCCGCCCTTATGCTGGCGCAGAGGGCGATGTCGCTGACCTTGCCCTTCGGTATGCGGTAGCCGATGCACCTCCCGCTCTTGTCGTTGGACTTTGACTGGCTGTGCCGCCCGGACTTCCCGGTGTCCTGTATCCTGTCCGCGTTCGGCATGTAGTCTATCACCCTGAAGGTGTCCCCTATGGAGAACACCTCCTCCTCGAAGTCCTCGTCGGGCGGGGGCGGCGGGGGCGGCTGCTCCTGGTCGTCCTCCGGGGGGTCCTCCCGCTCGTCGTCGTCCTGGTCGTCGTCCTGGTCGTCGTCCTGCTCCTCCGGCTCCGGGGGCTCGGGCGGCTCCGGGGGCGGCTGCTCCTGGTCCCGGTCGTTCCTCCTGTGCTCCAGGCACATCGCGGCGGCGTCCTTGAGGTCGTCGAGGTTCGTCATGTCGCGGTCGTCCAGCGCCGCTATGGCGCAGGCGGCGTTCATCACGGATATGTCGCCCCTGTGGCCGGCGACGTTCAGCTCGTTGCAAACCTCGGAGATCGCGTTGCAGTACCCCGGGGGGACCCTTGTGAACCTGGCCCTTCCGCGCGCCTTCTCTATGCAGGCGGTGGCCTCGGCGTCCCTCTCCCCGTACGATTCGATGAACGCCCCCGGGTCCGCCTCGTAGGCGAGCCTCCTCCTGACGACCTCCTCCCTCAGGGCCTCGTCCTCCACGTTGGAGGTGAACACGCACACGTCGAAACGGTCGAGGAGGTGCTCCGACAGCCCCCCCTCCTCCGGGTCCATGGTCGCCACCAGCAGGAGATCGCAGCCGTGGGTCTCCGATATGCCGTCCCTCTCGACCGTGTTGTACCGGGTGCCCGCGACGTTCATCACCTGGTACAGGAGGTACTCCGGGAGGAGGTTGATGTTCTCCACCAACAGTATATTATTGTCCGACCTCAGCAGGATGCTGTCGGACAGGGCCTTCCTGCCCTCCCTCATGGTCCTCTCCATGTCCATCCCGCCGAAGATCTGGTCCTCGGTGGCGTTCAGGGGGAGGTTTATCATGCGCCTGTCCCCCGCTATGGAGGATATGGACCGGGCCATCACCGACTTCCCGGTCCCCTTCGGGCCGCATATGAGCATCGAGGTTATGTCCGGGGAGGCGAGGGAGCAGAGGATGGCCCTCTTCGCCGCGTCGTTGCCCACGACGGCGGAGAAGGGGAACTCCGGCCTCAGCTTGTCCCGAACGCTGCCTGAAGCCATGAGTCAAGCTCCTCCGTGTTCAGGGTGGACTCCTGGAACGGGTTCCTCCTCATGCGGTGCGGCATCACGAGCCTGGACACGTGCACCACGTCCGACGGGGTGACGGCGGCCCTCTTGTTCATTGCGGCGTAGGCTATGGCCGCCTTTATCAGGGTGAGGTCGGCGCGGTGGCCGTCGACCCCCAGGTGCAGCGGTATCTTCACCGCCGCCCGGATGACGTCCGCCCCAGGCTCTATCCCCGCGACCATGGCGCGGGCGTCGGTGATGACGTCCCTGAGCCTCTGCTGCTCTTTGGAGTAGTCCTCCCTGAAGCCCTCGGGGTCCTTCTCGAACTCCATCCGCCTCTGTATGATCTCCATCCTCCGGGTCTCGTCGTGCTCCGAGCCGACATCGACCAGCAGCCCGAACCTGTCGAGCAGCTGGGGCCTGAGGTCCCCCTCCTCGGGGTTCATGGTCCCCACGAGTATGAACTTCGACGGGTGGGCGTAGGATATGCCCTCCCTCTCGATGTAGTTGACGCCCATGGCGGCGGCGTCCAGGAGGAGGTCGACGATATGGTCGTCCAGCAGGTTGATCTCGTCCACGTATAGTATGTTGCCGTTCGCCTTCGCCAGGACACCGGGCTCGAACTTCTTCCTGCCGGTCTTGATCGCATGCTCTATGTCCAGGGTGCCCGCCACGCGGTCCTCGGTGGAGCTCAGCGGCAGCTCCACCACCCTCATGGGGGACATGGACCCCGCCAGCTCGCCCTTCTCCCTCCTCTCCTGGCAGTCGGGGCAGAGGCCGCCCAGGTCCTCCAGGTCGCAGCCGCATGCGCATCCGGTGGCGACGTTCCTCTCCGGCAGGAGGTCGGCGAGCGCCCTCACGGCCGTCGATTTCGCCGTCCCCTTCTCCCCCCGTATCAGGACGCCGCCTATCAGGGGGTAGATGGTGTTCAGGACCAACGCCTCTTTCATATTCTCCTGGCCGACAATGGCCGTGAACGGGTAGACTGATCTCTTCCTCATTGCCTCACGAGGTACGCTATGCAGAGTTGGAATATAAATCCAACTGTCGTACCGCCGGGGCGGCCCGTCACAGATCCCCGTACAGGCCCTCCGACTTCGCCGCCTCGACTATCTTTTCGACGAAGCCGCTTTTCCCGGTAACGTAGCCGTCGACGTCGTATGGGAACCGGATCGCAAGGTACGACTTCAGGATCCCGTACGTTTCTGCGTCCTCGGGGTGCGCCCTCATGTAGTCACGGAACGCTATTTGCCTCCGCAGCTCCTCGCCGTCCTTGGGGCAGACGTGTACAAGGCAATCCATGAACGCGTCGCCCTTCTCCTTCCTGAACGTCTCCCTCCCTTCGACCCCCCCGTTGCCCTCGTGCACGTAGCCGAGGGCGCCCAGCCGCTTTGAGAGGGCGGCGAACCCGTCGCACGATTCTATCACGACGTTTACGTCTATGACGGGCTTCGAGGGCAAGCCGGGGACCGACGTGCTCCCGACATGTATAATGTCCACTATCAGGTCGTCTATCTGGGGGTAGAGCACACCCCTGATCTTCTTGAACTCTTCCGGCCATGCCTCATCGTATTTCTCGACTGTTATCGCCCGCATCAGCGTAACCCCTGTGGCGTGAAGGGCCGGCCCCGCCGGGCGGCCCATCCGAAGGAAGCATGCTCCCCGGAGTGCCTGGCATCGCCACCCCACGATGATGGATTATACATCCAACCATATTAAGCTTTGCGATGGTCGCCCCAAATCCACCCCCCGCCCCCACCCCTTCTCAGTATCTCGTCGGATTCTCAGAAAGCTTTGAGGTTGCACCCCCAGAGGCTCGCCACGGGGGGCGACGACATCCGCCTAAAGAGGGATGAGAACGGGGTCGTCACCATGGGCATCAGGCAGTTCCTTTCGGACGAGGGCAGCATAGACCCCCGAGGGGGAGCTAAGGGGCGTGCCGACAGGCGCCGGAGCGGTCGGCTTGATCGCGGGCAGGCTTGCATGGGAACCGCGTACCGCATTCCTGCGAGCCGTTAGTGATTTATTCTTTGGATGTATCATCCAAATATGTCTGAGTCCATGCCTGCGAAAAAGGACAGGAGGATAGCCCTTGTCGTGGTGGACGTCCAAAGGAAATTCACCGGAGGAGCGGTGCCGGAAACGGGGAATAGAGATATCATTGAAACCATCAACAGAGCGGCTTCGATGTTCCGCAGCGACGGCAGAACGGTGATATTCATCCTTTACGACGGCCCCTGCCACGACTGCATGTACGACAAGGAAGACGGCGACGAATACCTTCATGGGATTGTATCGGATCCGAACGACATAATAGTCCGTAAGAAGCATATGAACTCATTCCGAAACACCGATCTGGCCGATGTCGTGAGGGAATGCGGCTGCGACAGCGTGCTCCTCGCGGGCATGTTGACCCAATGCTGTGTGCTGGGAACTTACTATGGGGCGTTCGATCACGATCTGAGCCCATACCTGCTCGCGGGCGGGACGATATCAACCGATGAGAGGTACAACGAGGCCGCTTCCGTGCTGTGCGAGACGTTCACGCTTGAAGAGGTCGGAGAGAACCTCCGCACTACGAAGATGCCGAAACCCGCAAGGGCGTGCCGTGCTGGCCGGGCGGAGCCAGCGGGCTGACGGCTGTCGGAAGAAAGGGGCGTCGCCGTCCCGCGCCGCCCTGGCGTTGCGGCATCGTATAAGGGCGAGGCGGCCACGGGGACGATTATGTCGAGGGCGCTGAGGGGCATGATGATCAGGCGCTGGTATAGCTTGTCTTAGTGGCCGTGGCCGTGGTGATGATCTACGCATAGGCGCGGTGAGGATACTCAGCTGCTCTTCTTCGCATTGACCTCTTCGAGGACGGCCTCCGTTTCAAGGTACATGTCCTTGAGCCTCTGCTCCATCTCGGGGGAGGTCTCCCACAGGCCGCGGGCTATCGCCTCCAGCAGGTCCTCCAGTATCATCCTGAGCGACAGGGGGTTGCTCTCCTCGATCCATCTGCGGTTCTCCTCGTCGAAGAGGAAGTGCTCCGCCAGCGACTCGTACATCCAGTCCTCCACCACGTCGGAGGTGGCATCCCACCCATAGGCGTGGTTTATGTTGACCGCTATGAGGTTCGCGCCCACGAATCCGTGGTCTTTCAGCCCCTCCACCCACTTCGGGTTGAGCAGCCTGGACCTCATCATGTAGGCTATCTCCCCCTCGAGGTCCCTCATCTTCAGGCGGTCGGGGTCGGAGCTGTCGCCGATTATGTTCATCGGCTTTTTCAGGCCGCTGCTGCGCACGACCGCGTTTATGCCGCCGAAATACGCGTAGCCGTCGTCTGTATCGATGAGATCGATCTCGCGGTCGGGCTGGTTCTTGACCGCCACGTCCAGCTGGTTCAGCCTGTGCCTGAACAGCTCCGGCTTCGTCTCACCCCTCCACTTCCTGCCGTAGGCGCTGCACCCGCAGGTGATGTACATCTGCGCCAGGTCGTCGATGCTCTCCCACTTCCTCGACTCGATCAGGATGTTCACCCCGGCGCCGTGCGTGCCCGGGGGCTCGCCGAACACGCGGATCAGGGCGTTGCCCCTGGCGTCGTCCGGGGCCATGCCGTCCCTGATCATCTGGGCTATGTCCTTCTGGAGATGCTTCTTTATGAAGTTCTTCTCCTCGTCCTCATCGAGGTCCGCCACCATCTCCACCGCCTCGTCTATGAGCTGGAACAGGTTGGGGAAGGTGTCGCGCATGAGGCTGCTTATCCTGACGGTGACGTCTATCCTCGGCCGCCCGAGCTCCTCGTGGGGCATCACCTCCAGCCCTACGATCTTCCCCCCGGTGGAGCCCCACACGGGCCGGACGCCCATGAGGTACAGGACATAGGCGATGTCGTCGCCTCCGGTCTTCATGGTGTCGATGGACCATATGACGATCCCTATGCTCTCGGGGTATGCGCCCTCCTCCCCTATGTACCTCTCTATCATCTGGTCGGCCATCTTCGCCCCCGCCTTCCAGCTCGTCTGGGTGGGGACGGTCTCAGGATCAAGGGAGTAGTAGTTCTTGCCGGTCGGGAGCAGGTGCGCCCCGCCCCTCGTAGGGGCGCCCGACGGGCCGGGGGGGACGTACCCCCCGCCTGTGCCGTTCAGGCCGTTGGAGAGCTCGTCCGTCATCCCCAGTATGCTCGGGTGGACGGTGTCGCAGATGAACTCCGTCACCCGGAGCAGGTTCCCGTTGCCATCGGGGCAGAGGTCTTTAACGAGACTCAGGCATTCTTTGGGTGAATAGTTGTGTTCCTGCATGGCAAATAGCAGTTCCTGGGTCTTATCGTCGATCCTGTTCACGATGGCGCCGTTGACCTCGCCGGTCACGGCGTTGATCGATGAGTAGTTGTCCATCAGGAAGTCCAAGTCGAAGCCCATGCTCTCCCCCACGGAGATCCTCAGGGACGGCATGCTCCCGTTCCTGAGCCTGGTGAGGCAGTACACCATCTCCTGCATGTGGCGCCCCTCCGGCACCTTCCCGAGTATGTGCAGGCCGTCCGTTATGAGGCCGTCCTTGAGGTCTGACACGTAGTCGTATATGGTCTCGATCCTGTCCATAACCTCCTCTATGGGCGCGCCCTCCTCTATCTTCAGCTCCTTCCACATGGTCAGCTCCCGGATCAGCTCGTACACCTTCTCGGCGATGCCGGGGAGCTTCCCCTCCTGGAAGGTGCTCCTGCAGAACAGGTAGTCGTGTATGTGCGCCTCCAGCTCCATCAGCTCGTCGTAGGTGCCGGCGCGCGTCATGGACGGCATCATGTGGTCGATGAGGACGGCGTTCTTGCGCCGCTTCGCCACTATCCCCTCGGAGGGGTCGTCGATCACGTACACGTAGAGGTGCGGCATGTGCTGCATCATTATGTCGGGGAAGCACTCCTCCGACAGGCCGTTGCCCTTGCCGGGCAGCCACTCGCATGACCCGTGGGTCCCCACGTGGATGTGGAGGTCCGTCCCGAACTCCTGCGCTATCCACTTGTAATACGCGAGGTACTGGTGGGGCATGACGATGTGGGGGTCGTGTATGAGCTCCTCGGCCTTGTCGTGCTTGCCCCGGATCGGCTCCATCCCAAGGTATACGTTCCCGTTCACCACGCCAGGTATTATGAACCTGCCCTTATGGGTCATTATATGGCCCGGAGGGTCGCCCCAGTTGCGGCACATCCTCTCCCGAGGGACCTCGTGCAGGGCATCCAGCCACTTCCTGTACTTCCCGTTGTCCAGGAGCTCGACCGCCTGCTCCTCTATGTCCTGATCGTTCTTCCACTCGAGGTCGTTGGTGAGGGAGGCGGTCATCTCGTCGATTATCTCCTGGCCGCTCTGGGGGACGCGGTCTATGGTGTACCCGGCGTCGGCCATCGTCTCCAGCATGTTCCTGATGCTCTCGAAGGAGTCCAGCCCGCCCGCGCTCCCGAGCCCGGAGCCGCTCCCGTTGACGAGGATAGAGACCTTCCTGTCCTTGACGGGGACCATGCCAACCCGTGCCCACATGACCGCCAGGCC
>WRNL01000032.1 GCA_009776625.1 Methanomassiliicoccaceae archaeon
CGAAGGGGGGGGGGGTCAGGTAAGGACCATGCGCTCGTCAAAGAAGTAAGGTGGGGTTGTCTGCCCGTTTTTCCCCAACAGTCGGCATCTCGTTATGACTGTGGCCTGACTTTGGGCTTTTTGACATCCGTGCCTATACTTTATGCGTATTGTGGCAAGAGCCAGCACCGTCCATTGCCCTCGTTGACAAGTATTGATGTTCCAGCAGTCAGTCCCTCAGGCATCCGATGGGTACGATGTACACGCCATCATCGCGGCGGTATGCGTACTCGCCAGCGGTCAAGACCATCAAGAACGACGGCTCCATCATCTTCTCCGTGTTGACCGCGTCCCTTACCCTTTTCAGGCTCTCTATCCCCTTCTCTATCCCGCTGGATCCCATCTTTACCTCGATTGCTCCCCAGCGCCCGTCCTGAAGGTGCACGATGGCATCCGCCTCCAAGTCGCTCCTGTCGCGGTAATGGAACACTTTACCGTTGCTCGCCTGGGCGTACACCCTGAGGTCGCGTATGCAGAGCGACTCGAAGAGGAGACCGAACGTGTTAAAATCGTTCAACAGACCCCTTGGAGAGGCGTTGAGGAACACCGACGCTATCGACGGGTCGGTGAAATGCCGCTTGGGGGATGTGCGCAGGACAGTCTTGGAACGCATAGCTGGGCCCCATGCGGGCAGGTCCTCTATGACGAATATGCGTCTAAGCGCGTTCAGGTATGATGCAACAGTCTTCTCGGAGATGGTACTGTCGTCGCTCGCCATATCATCCATGACTGTCCTCATGCTCGCCGGGGTGGAAACATTGCGTGCGAGTGACCGCATGAGGGACTGAACCCTTTCGGGGTTCCTCTCGACACCGTCCACACTCGACACGTCCTGATTGACCACAGCCTCCACATAGTCCTGCGCATAGCTCAGGGCGTTCTCCTTGTCTCTCACCGATGCCGGCCATCCTCCCCTAGCCAACGCGAGCGCTATGTCCCCCAGCTTAAGCGATGATGCTCCCTTGGCATCAGCGCCGTCAAAAAGGGATCTCAGGGACACGGCTCCGTTGGATTCCAGGGATTCGAACAGCGTCATCGGCCGCATCCTGATGCGGGCTATCCTCCCCGTGCCAGTGTGCATCACAGAGTCGTCCGCAGGCAGGGCAGAGCCTGTAAGTATGAACTGCCCGGGTTTCCCGCGCATATCGACCGCATGGCGAACCGCGTCCCATAACACATGGGCCGTCTGCCACTCGTCTATGAGACGCGGCGTATCCCCCTCGAGGAGGACGGAGGGGGCAGTGTCTGCGAAACCCATGTAGGAGCTACGCTTGTCAGGATCCTGCATATAGAGCGTGCTAGCGGCTTTCTGGGCGGCAGTCCAGCTCTTGCCACACCATTTCGGCCCTTCGATGAGTACAGCCCCCATGTATCCCAACTTGGCCTCCAATGTCTTGTCCACTATCCTGCTAAGGTAATTTTGGTTCACGTTTTCACTATACTCAATGCCTATTTTAAGCTATTCCCTGTTTTGGCAGGTTTTCACTTCCGACTTTGGCAGGTTTTCACTTCCGACTTTGGCAGGTTTTCACTTCCGACTTTGGCAGGTTTTCACTTCCGACTTTGGCAGAAATACACCCATCCATTTGCCCCCGCGCCCTCTGCAACATTGGCAGCTTGCTATAAAGCGCACAGATAGCGTATTCCACCCTGAAATCAGAGAAACAAGAAAAATAAAAGAGGGATTAGGAAAGGGTTTTATCAGCCGCCTAACAGCGCCGATGCAGCGTCCGCGCAGAAGTCCATGATGAGCTGGGGGTACACGCCGAGGATGACCACGAACGACACGCATACCAGGATGGCCGCTGTGAACGTCTTCGGTATCTTGATCCTGTCGGTAGTCTGCCCCCTCTCGATGAACATGGCCTTCACGACCCTCGTGTAGTAGTACAGCGATATCGCGGAGTTCAGTATCGCGATGAACGCGAGCCATATCCACTGGGTCGCCACGCCGCCATCGTATATGGCAGAGGAGAACAGGAAGAACTTCCCCGTGAACCCTGCCGTGAGGGGTATCCCCGCTAGGGAGAACAGGAACAGCAGCATAGCGAACGCGATGAATGGCGCCCTTTTGAACAGCCCCTGGTAATCGGATATCTTCTCGCCTATCCCCACGGTGATCAGCGCGCCTACCACCAGGAACGCCCCGCCCTTCATGAACACATGCACGAACATGTAGAACAGACCGGAGGCAAGGGAGTACTCCGTCGCGACCGCCATCACTATCAGGATGTACCCCGCCTGGGCTATGCTCGAGTATGCGAGCATCCTCTTGATGTTGCTCTGGGCTATCGCGACGACGTTCCCTACCGTCATGGTGACCGCCGCTATTATCGCGAAGATGTACTGGACCTCGATCATGCCGTCCGAGCTGACCGCCTTCGCCACGACGAACATCACCAGGAAGACCTTGAACAGCGCTATGAAGCCCACTTTCTTCGACCCGGTGCCGAGGAACAGCGACACGGGCGTCGCCGCCCCCTCGTACACGTCCGGCGCCCACATGTGGAACGGGACTGCCGCGACCTTGAAACCGAGGCCGGCGATCAGCGTTATCACAGCGATGCCGAACGCCCAGGTGAATCCCTGGCCGGACAGCACGTCGGCTATGACGGCTATGCTGGTGGATCCGGTCGCGCCGTAGAGCATAGACATGCCGTATAGCGTCAGGGCAGTGGACATCCCGCCGATGATGACGTACTTGACCGCCGCCTCCGCCGCCCTCGGGTCGCTCCTCTTCATCGCGACCAGCACATAAGACGTTATGCTCGCCAGCTCGACCCCGAGGAAGATCGTTATCAGGTCGTTCGCAGTGGCGACGAACATCATCCCGACCACCGCCGCGAGCAACAGGGAGTTGAACGCACCGTAGTGCATCCTCGTCGTCTCGCTGCTCGACACGGTGACCAGGGCGGTGAGGAACGCCACCGTCTGGAACAGCAGGATCACCACGCCGGCGAAGGCGTCATAGGTGAACAGGGTGTAGGCTGTCGCCTCGGGATACCCTCCTCCGGGGTACCCGGTGGCCATCATCAGCACGTTGAAGAACACCGAGATCAGTATCACCGCAAGGGTGACGATCGTCACGACGTCCTTCCTCTTCGTGGCGAAGAACACGGCGGGCATGACCAAGGCCCCTATGATCAGGACGATCATGGGCGCCAGCGGCGTGAACTCCCCGAATATCGTTGTCACAATGGAATAGTCTACCATTCAGACCACCTCCAGCCACGGGATGGAATAGCCATCTATGAAACCCAGGGCGAGGTCGGGCCACAGGCCGAACAGCGCTATCAGCGCACAGACGGCGCCCAGCGCTATCACCTCCGGCCTGCTCAGGTCGTGTATGTGCGAGAGGTCTATCTTGGTCGTGAGCCTGCCGAACATGCTCCTCTGTATCGCCCACAGGTAGTAGCCGGCGGTCAGCAGCAGCGAGATCAGGCAGAACGCGACCAGCCACAGCATGTTCAACGGCTCAACATAGTTGTAGAACGAGAATATGATCCCGAACTCCGCCCAGAACCCGACGAGCCCAGGGAGGCCCAGTGATGCCAGGAAACCGAACATCATGAACGCCGCCAGAAGCGGCAGCTTCCCCGCGATGCCCCCGAGCAAAGGTATCTCCCTCGTCCCGATGCTGTGCCCCGCCGCCCCGCAGACCATGAACAGCACCGCCGAAATCAGACCGTGAGCGAACATCTGGAACACAGCGAACTGCACCCCTATGTCCGATAGGCAGGCGATGGATATCATCACCATACCCATGTGGCTGATCGACGAGAACGCCACCATCTTCTTGAGATCCTTCTGGGCGATGCATGCGTACGCGCCGTAGATCATCGCAAGGATCCCGATGAACACCATCGTCGCCTGCCATGATGCCGCCCCGTCCGGCAGCACCTCCAGGCAGACCCGGATTATGCCGTAGGAACCCATCTTAAGCATGACCCCTGCGAGGAGCACCGACCCTGCGGTCGGCGCCTCGGTGTGCGCGTCAGGCAGCCATGTGTGGAAGGGCACTATGGGCATCTTCACTGCGAACCCGAAGAACAGCAGCCCGAACACCAACGTCTGGAATGTGACGCTGAACGCCGCGCTCCCGGCGGCAACAGCCGCGAAGGAGAAGTCCACGACACCGCTACCGCCTGCCGCTCCGAACACGAGGGCGAAGATACCGATCAGCATGACCAGGCTCGCCACGTGGGTGTATATGAAGAACTTGATCGCGGCGTAGTGCCTCCTCGGCCCCCCGAACCACGATATCATGAAGTACATGGGGATCAGGGTCACCTCCCACATCACGAAGAAGAGGAAGTAGTCCCCGGCAAGGTACACGCCCATCAGCCCCACCTCCATGGCCAGCATCAGGGCGTAGAAGTAGTGGGGACGGTCGCTCTCACGGGCGGAGAACACCGTCGACAGGAACACCAGCACACCTGTGAGGAACACCATCAGTATGCTTAGGCCGTCCACTGTGAGGATATACGATATGTTGACGCCGTTCGTCTCTATCCAAGTGTAGCCCTCAGTGTAAACGGACAGGTCAGGGGTGAACAGCAGCACCAGGGAAAGTACCATGGCGATGCCTGAGAACGCCCCTGCGACGTATTTGGCGTACTTCTGCCTCTCCCCGCCCATCGCGAGGGTCGCCACCGCTCCGACGAGCGGCACGACCAGCAGGAGGGTCAGGAGGTAGGGCACCTCGAACGGAAGATCGTAGAACATCTCAAGCACCTCCCATGAAGTGGAACAGCATGTATATCACCGCGAACAGCACGACCACGCCCACCGCTATGAACGCGGTGTAGTCGCGCACGTCCCCGGTCTGCATCCTGCTGATGGACTCCCCGCCGCCGGCGACGGCGGACGACAGCGCGTTGACAGTCCCGTCCACCACCTGCGTGTCGACGAACTCCACCCCCTTGGCGACGCCGTTCCCGAGCTTCCAGCCAATCTGGTCGTACAGCTGCGGGAACCACCACCTCTTGGTGAGTGCCTTATATAGCCAGGAGTTCCCGTCCTTGTTGAACTTGCCCGCACTGACGGACATCTTGTCGTACATCAGGTGCGCGGCGCCTATCGCTACCAGCACCAGGGCGATGGTGATGTAGGTGTAAACGCTCAGGAATATGTCCTCGAGCCATCCCAGTATGCCGTGCCCATGCCCGAGCCCTATTCTGAACATGCCAGCATCGTAGCTTATCGTGAGGTAATCCCCGAAGCCAAACAGGAGTATCACCCCGAGCGCGGCCGCAAAGGGCGCCAGTATCATCAGCGGGACCGTCATGCTCCTCGGGGACTCCCCGTGGCAGTGCTCCGTCCCATGGCCAGGCCTCCCCTTGAAGGTCATGTACCACATGCGGAACATGTAGAACGCCGTCATGAACGCAGTCACCACCGCAAGCACCCACATTATGGTGAACAGGTATCCTCCTGCCCCGTAGTGCCCGGCATCCATGATGGTCTCCAGAACGACCTCCTTCGACCAGAACCCGCTGAACAGCGGGAACCCTGCGATCGACAGGGAGCCTATGAGCATGGTTATTGATGTTACCCTCATCTTGCTATGGAGCCCTCCCATCTCCCTCATGTCCTCTGTCCCCGTGGAATGGATCACCGACCCGGACCCCAAGAAGAGGAGAGCCTTGAAGAAGGCGTGGTTCACCATGTGCAAGCATCCTGCGGTGTAGCCTATCGCGCCTGCCGCCATAAGGTGGGTGTCGCCGGACTGCATCCCCAAGGCCATCAGGTAGCCTCCGGCCCCGAGTGCCACGAACATGTACCCAAGCTGCGATAGAGTGGAATAAGCCAGCACCTTCTTTATGTTCATGTTGTTGAGCGCCATGGTAGCGGCGAAGAACGCCGTTATCCCTCCGATGACCCCGACGAACAGCATGACCTCCGGGTTCTGCGTGAAGATGGGGAAGCACCTCGCCACAAGGTACACCCCTGCCTTGACCATCGTCGCCGCATGTATCAGCGCCGACACGGTCGTCGGACCCGCCATCGCGTCCGGGAGCCAGTCCAGGAGCGGGAACTGCGCGCTCTTCCCTATCACCCCTCCGAATATCAGGAGGCTGGCGAGCATGACCATGCTCGGGTTGTTCAAAGCCACGGCGGAGACGCTACCGAATATATCGACATAGTCAAGGCTCTTGAACTCGAACAGCAGGACGAACATCCCTCCCATGAGGCAGATGTCGCCTAGCCTTGTCACAAGGAACGCCTTCTTCGCCGCCGATGCGGCGTTGTCCGAGGCATCGTCGCCGTTGGGGTGGGTGAAACTCCAGTAGCCTATCAGGAGGTATGAGCACAGGCCCATTATCTCCCAGAAGACGAACATCTCGAGGAAGCTGCTTGAGACAGCGAGCCCCAGCATCCCGACAAGGAAGAGGGACACCTCTGCGTAGTACCTCCTCTTCTTCACACCCTCCCCGTGCATGTAGCCTATCGAGTAGACGAATATCAGCGTCGATATGAACGACGCGAACAGCATCATGAGGCATGAGAGGCTGTCGATGTAGAACCCTATGTTAATCTCAATGGTGCCTATCGAGAACCATGCCATCTGCTCGGTATAGTAACCCGGGAAGGCGTGATCCAGGTAATACTGGGATGTGAAGAACTCGTACGAGATGAGCGCAGAGAGGACGAACGCGAACAGCGCGCCCCCTATGACCACATGGCCGCCTCCCTCGGGCATCCTCTTCCCGAAGAACCCTACGACCACGAAACAGAGCATTGGGACCAACGGGACCAGCCAAGTGTATTCTAGGAACATCTTACCACCTCATGGACGTGAGGCCGCCGGCCTCGATCGTGTTCTTCATCTTATACGCGTTCAGGAGTATCGCGATGCCCACCGCGACCTCCGCGGCGGCCACCGATATAGACATTATCACGAACACCTGCCCCAGCACGTCCGTCGTGAACGCGGCGAACACTATGAAGTTTATGTTCGCCGCATTGAGCATCAACTCGATGCACATCAGGACCACGATGGTGTTGTTCTTGGCCATCACGCCGTATGCGCCGATCGCGAAGAGCGCGGCCGCGAATATGAGGTACGCCTCAATAGGTATCATCGCTGTCCACCTCCTCCCTCGCTATGCAGACGCCGCCTATCATGGCGCCGAACATCAGCAGCGCCAGTATGAGCATCAGCGGCCCGTACCCCTCGAACAGCGCGAAGTTGAGCGAGGCGTATCTGCCATCCTCGTCCAGGATGGGGTTCCCGTCGCCGTCCAAGGCGCCGATGAAGTCGATGCTCCCCGGGGACTCGCCCATCCCGTATTCCTCCCAATTGGTCATCAGGGCCGATGAGGCCAGCACGACCAGCAGCATCGCCGCCGCGCAGACCCCCGCCGCGACCTTCTTATCCATCGCGGCCACCCCCGGAACGCATTATGTACCGTCTGGTCAGCATGATGCTGAACGCGAACAGTATGGTTATGGCCCCGACGTACACGAGCATCTGTATGACGCCGATGAACTCCGCCTCCAGGAAGAAGTACGTGACCGCCACGCAGACGAACACGAGCGCGAGGTAGAATGCGCTGTGCACCACCTCCTTCGAGTTCACCACGTACAGCGCGGCGACGATCGCCAGGATCGCCAGCCCGACGAAGGCCACGAGGTCCGAGTTCGCCCAGAGGTACCCCATCAGGTCGCAAAACCCGTTCCAAATATCATTCAGGATCTCCATTATGCCCATTATAGCACCTCGTTTATGCGGAGGGCGTCCTTGGGGCACTCCTCCACGCAATTCTCACAGCATATGCAGGCGTCGTCGTCGAACTCGGGGTACAGTATCGGCCTGCCCTTCTCGTTCACCCCGTGCTCCACCATCTTGACGGCGTCCACGGGGCATGCCTTCTCGCACCTCTTGCAGCTTATGCACTTGGCCGCCTCGAGGACGGGCCTGTCTATCTTGAACGGGGACACCCTCCTCTCCGGGTCCCCCTTCTCGACGTCGGACATCAGGGTCACCTCGAGGTGGATCTCCATCCTCTCGGTGATACCGTCGTACGCCAGCCTCTTGGGGCCGTATATCAGGTCCTCCCTGGTGTACTCGGCGAGCTCGAACTCCGGGGTGACCGTCATGGCGTCCACCGGGCAGTACTCGGCGCAGTATCCGCACATGGCGCACCTCCCGATGTTGACCTGCGGCCTCATCACCTTCTGCCCGTCGGCGCCGTCGGTCTCGACCAGCTTGATGCAGGACGTGGGGCACATCTTGACGCACATGCCGCATGCGACGCACCTGTCGAGCCTGAGCCCGGGGCGGCCGCGGTAGTTCTCCGGCATCCACATCTTCTCGTACGGGTACAGTATGGTGACCGGCCTGTGCGCTATGGTCTTGAAGAATATCTTCAGCGCTTTGGAAACGGGCCTCAGGACCCAGAGGGTCCTCGCAGGGCTCCTCGGGTACTTGTCCATGTATTCTTTCTTGCCCATCAGAACACCCCCAGCAGCTTGAGCGCCAGCACGACCATGAGGTTCAGCACCGACAGCGGCATGAACACCTTCCAGCCTATGTTGACTATCTGGTCCGTCCTGACACGGGCGAGCGCCCCTCTGAGTATGATCATCACGAAGAACACCATCCAGACCTTGGCCAGGAACACTATCTCGGGGGCCCACCCGTTCACCTCCATGGGGACGAAGGGTATAAGCCACCCGCCCAGGTACATTATGACCACCATGGCGCACGACACGTACCCCCTGAAGTAGTCGGCCAGCATTATGAGGCCCCACTTCATCCCGGCGTACTCGGTCTGCCACCCCTCGACGAGCTCGGCCTCCGCCTCGGCTATGTCGAAGGGCACGCGCTCCGCCTCGGCGGTCGCGCAGAATATGAAGGTTATGAAGCCGATTATCTGCGGTATGAAGAACCACACGGCGTCGGCCTGCGCGTTGACGATGTCGCCGATGTTGAAGCTCCCCGCCAGCAGGCAGGTGGACGCTATCATTATCAGCATCGGGACCTCGTAGGAGATCATCAGCTCGGCGGCCCTCATGCCGCCTATTAGTGAGTATTTGTTGTTCTGCGCCCACCCGGACACGAGTATGAAGAACGGGGCCAGCGCGAACAGCGCCATGATCACCAGCAGGCCCGTCCCGTAGTCGACGACGTACCACCTCGGGGAGAGGGGGATCATGCATGCGATCAGGGCGGACGTGCCGATTATCAGGGCCGCCGTCCAGAGGTACGTCTTCTTGTCGACGTTCCTCGATATCGTGTTCTCCTTCATGAAGGTCTTGAACCCGTCGGCGAGGCACTGCATGAACCCTTTCAGGCCTATCATGGTGCCCCTCCTGTCCATGACCCTCCCGAGGACCTTACGCTCCATCCAGAGAGATAACAGCGTGACGACGAACGCCACCAGGAATATCAGCACCATGAACACCACGATGGCGAACATGTTGGAGACCTCGTCCGACACCAGCCATGTGGAGAGCCAGTTGCCCGGCAGTATCAGGTTGACGAGCCATGCTATCAGCCCGCCGAGTATCTCCCATATCTTGTACGAGAGGTCGAAGGGGAGGTTGTACGACTCATAGGGGTAGAACGGGTTGGACATCACGTCCTTGAACTGTATCCAATCAAGAATGCTGCTGTACGCCATGTCATCACCTGTCGGTCTCTCCCAGACACATGTCGATCATCGCCATCACCACGGGGACGTCTGCCACCCTGCACCCTTGCACCAGCGGCTTCGACGCGGACACGTTCACGAATATCGGGCTGCGGACCTTCAGCCTGTACGGCTTCTCCGACCCGTCCGATATCAGCTGCATCATCGACTCGCCGCGGGGGTCCTCCATCCTCATGAACGCCCTCCCGGCCGGGACCTTAGATGGCGCCTTGAGCCTGTACGGGGCGTTCCTGCCGATGGCCTTGACCTTCTGCAGCGCCTGTTTGATTATCTTGCAGGACTGGAACAGCTCCTCCACCCTGACCCTGTACCTGGCGTACGAGTCCCCGTCCTTGATCACGGGGACCTCGAAGTCCATCTTGTCGTAGTTGTCGTAGGGGTCGTCGCGGCGCACGTCGAAGTCCACGCCGGTGCCCCTCATCGCCGGGCCGGTTATGCCCAGGTTGGCGCATGCCTCCCTTGTCAGGACGCCGGTGCCCCTCATCCTCGACACGAACACGGACGAGTCGTCCACCATCGCGATTATGTCCCAAATCGCCTTCTCGAAGCGCTCCACGCACCTCGTGGCGAACATGGCGAACTCGTCGTCGATGTCGTTCCTGACCCCGCCGATGCGGGGGAAGTTGGTCGTCATCCTGGCGCCGCACAGCCTCACGTTCAGGTCCATGAAGAACTCCCTCTCCCTCATGGCCCACAGGAACACGGTCAGGTTGCCCAGGTCGGTGCCCACCGCCGCGAGCCACATCAGGTGGGACTGTATGCGGCAGATCTCGTCCGCCAGTATCCTTATGTACTTGGCCTTCTCGGGTATGTCGATGCCGAGCGCCTTCTCGACGGTCATGCAGTAGAGGTGCGTGTACGTCATGGACGCCGCGTAGCACAGGCGGTCCGCCATCGGTATGATCTTGGGGTAGGTCCTGTTCTCGCACTCTTTCTCCCAGCCCCTGTGCAGGTACCCGATTATGGGCTCGGCGTCCAGCACGATCTCTCCGTCCAGCTGGACCTTGAGCGTCCAGAGCCCGTGGGAGAAGGGGTGCTGCGGGCCCATGATGACCCACATCTTGTCCGTGTTGATCGGGGAGGTCTCGGCTTTCAAATCTATGGTGTCCTTGGCCATCATTCCTGCCCCCTTAGCTTGTAGGATTTCCTGAACGGGTAGAACCCGTAGGTGTCCGGGGTGAGGAGCCTCTTGAGCTTCGGGTGCCCCTCGAAGGTTATCCCGAACAGCTCGTACGTCTCCCTCTCGTGCCAGTTCCCCCCCACCCATATGTCGGACACCGACCTTATGCGGAGGTCGTCGGCCGGGAGCTCGGCGGTCAGGACCACCATCGTCCCCGTGAAGTAGTTGGAGAGATGGTAGATCACCTCCATGTGGCCGACCATGTCGTTGCCCATTATCGATGTCGCATGCTCGAAGGTCAGGTTGCCGTGGATGTACTCGCACACCTCGTGTACCGAGTCCCTGTCCACTTTCGCGTAGACCCTCCTCTCCTCCGTCCCGGTGACCTCCACCTTCCCTGGGAACCTTTGCAGGAGGAGGTCCGATATCTCCTGGACGGACGGCGCCTTGTGCGTTTCGTCTGCCATGCTCAGTCCTCCAGGAAGACTCCCCTTCTGAAGTAGTCGTCTATCTTCTTCTGGAGGAGCATGAACCCGTCTATCATCGCGTCCGGCCTCGCCGGGCACCCGGGTATGTAGATGTCCACAGGCACTATCTGGTCCAGCCCCTGGACCGTGTTGTACGAGTCGTACCAGGGCCCGCCGGATATGGCGCACTCGCCCATGGCCACGACCCACTTGGGGTTGGGTATCTGCTCGTAGAGGCGCCTCAGGTCGGGGCGTATCTTCTTGGATATCCACCCGTTGACCAGGAGCACGTCGGTCTGCCTGGGGGACGACCTGTATATCATCCCGTAGCGCTCCGCGTCGAAGCGCGGGGCGGAGGCGGCGGCCATCTCGAGGGCGCAGCACGCCAGGCCCCAGTGCAGGGGGTGCATGGAGTTCCTCATCGCCCAGGCCCATATGGGCCCGGTGAGCCTGTCCACGGTCTTCTTGGTGCCGGAGCTCAGGAGGTCGTTGATCATGGCGGACGACCATGTCATGAACTCGTCCTTGCTCATGGCGACGGCATGGGGGTAGAGGCTCATATCCATACGGTCGCCTCCTTTTTAAGCGCATAGGCGACTCCCAGGATCATGATGCCCAGCAGAAGGATCATCCATACGGTTGCCATGGCCGAGAGACCGGAATAGGCGACGGCCCACACCATCAGGAAGGTGGCGATCAGGTCAAATACCACGAAAATGAGCGCGAACGCATAGTATTGGAACTTGAACTGGACGTGAGCATCCCCGATTGGCTCGGAACCGCACTCGTACGTATTCTCCATCCACAGGGTTGGCTTCCTCGGNCTTATGAACTTGGAGGTGAGCCACGCCANGGGCGCAAAGGCGAAGGCCATGATGCCGACGGCGACCAGTGGTATGTAGGACACAACTAGTGACATTGGGGTGGCCATGCCGTCTTTGATATATAACGTTTGCAGGGCGCGCGGTATTTTGTCCTATATAAAGGCCGTCCGCTAGCTTATTAGCGGAGGAGAAGATACGCCGAATCGATAACATGCCGGTAAAGATAGGTTTCATCGGGGCGGGCAGGATGGCGGAGGCTATGATGAGGGGGCTCATCACGGAGGGCGTGTACACAGAGGGCGAGATCGCCGCATGCGACCCGATCCTGGAGATCAGGGAGAGGGTGGCGAAGAGCCTCGGGGTCTCCGTGCGTGTGTCCGCCGCCGAGGTGGCGGGGATGGCGGACGTGCTCGTCCTCGCCGTCAAGCCGGGGAACGTCGCCGACCTCTTCACGAAGGAGGGGCTCAGGCTGGAGCCGCGGCACCTCCTGATAAGCATCGCCGCCGGCATCGGGATCGGCACGTTGGAGTCCTTTGTGCCAGACTCGAGGGTCGTGCGCGTGATGCCCAACCACTGCTGCATGGTCCTGGACAGCGCGTCCGGCTATTCGAGGGGGACGAAGGCCACGGACGACGACATGGCGCTCGTGGGGGAGATACTCTCCTCGATGGGGCTGGCCTTCGAGGTGAAGGAAGGAGACCTCGACGCGGTGACGGGCGTGTCAGGGAGCTCGCCCGCATTCTTCTACATGTTCGCGGAGGCTGTCGCCGAGGCAGGGGCCAGGAACGGCCTCCCCAAGGACGTCGCGCTGGAGCTCGCGGCCCAGTCCATGGTGGGCGCCGGGCGGATGATGCTCGAGTCGGGGATGACCCCGAAGGAGCTCGTCGACGGCGTCTGCTCCCCGGGCGGCACGACCATCGAGGGCGTGAAGGTCCTGGAGGACAAGGGGCTCAATGCGACCGTCCAGGAGGCGGTCGAGGCGGCGATAAAGAAGTCGAGGGTGCTGGGCGGCTGACCCAGCCGCCCAATGATAATCGATCATCTCAGCGACTGGCGCACCAGCCCCGCGAGCATCCTAGGGGCGCTCGCCCAGACCGGCGCCGACCTCCACTCGAGGCTGCCCTTGTCGCAGATCGTCGAGTGCATCAGCTCCATGCCCTCCCTCTTCATCTCGAAGAGCCTCAGCTCCCTCTCCTCCATGTCCGGTATGGCCATGGCCTCGTCCGTCCTGCGCATGAGCGACCGGGCGGCCTCCGTCCTCCCCCTCCTCAGCTCGAACGCCTCGGGGGTCGCCCTCCCGGCCTCGAGCTCCATCGATGCCAGCTCGATGGCGGCGTCGTAGGACGCCTCTGCGATCGCGTCCCTGTCCATCCACCTCGTCTCATAGGATAGGACGTGTTTCCAGGACGGGTTCTCCAGGAGCCGCTTGTGCTCCTCCAGCGTCCTCGCGAAGAACCTGTACCCCCACCTGTCCGGGTCCTCGAACGCCCTGCTGCCTGGATCGACGAACGGCGCGAAGGGCGCGTTGAAGATGAACAGGCCGTCGTCCCTCCCGACCAGCCCCCACAGCCCCTTCGCCGCCCTGGCGCTGTCCAGCGCCGACTCCCTCGTCTGGAACGGGAGGCCGGTCATGTAGAACATGTCGAACCTGCCGCACCCGTTCTCGAAAGCGGAGGACA